>JANNZB010000209.1:0-3821 GCA_031410395.1 Novosphingobium sp. | reverse complement strand
GGCGCTCGATGGTGGCGGCGGAAATAATGGCGTCCGTCTATCGGACCTTGCTCGAACGAATGAAGTCGGATGAGTTCCGTGTCTTCGACAAGGAATATCGGCTGAACAAGATCGAGAAGGCGAACTACCTTTCGCGCGCGTTTCTCGAGCTTGAAAAGAAGAATCTCTGGCCCAGGATATGGCAGGTCGCCTGCCGCGAGGAAGAGCTTCAAAAACCGGGAGATTTCATAACTTACGATGTCGCTGACGAGTCGATCGTCGTGCTGCGCGCACGCGATGGCGGCCTTCGTGCGTTTCACAATGTCTGTCCGCACCGCGGGCGCAAGATCATGGAAGGCTGCGGCCACGCGGTAAACCTGCGGTGCCGCTATCATGCCTGGTCATTCGACCTCGAAGGCAAGAACGTCATCGTCCAGGACCGGCAGGACTGGAAGGGCTTGCTCGACGACGAGCGGATCGATCTCTGGCCGGTCAAGCTCGACACCTGGGGCGGGTTCGTGTTCATCAACATGGACCCGGACAGCGCCAGCCTGGCAGACTGGCTCGAAACAATCCCGCAGTATCTCGATCCGTTCGAGTTCGAGAAACTGCGGTACCGCTGGTATCTGGAACTGACGCTGCCGTGCAACTGGAAGGTGGCGCTGGAAGCCTTCATGGAGGGTTATCACGTCGCCGGAACCCATCCGCAATTGCTGCCCTACCAGGGCGATGATTACACCCAGTCCTTCGCGCATGGAAAGCATTCACACTTCGGATACTGGGAAAGCACCCAGCCATTCGGCCTGCCTTCGCCGCGGCTCAAGACCGCCAATCCGGCGGATGTGCGCCCGGGCCTGATCGAGTTCTTCCGCCAGATGGAAGAGGATTTCGGAGCGATCTTCACCGATCGTGACTACGAAGCGACCAAACGGATCATGGATGTCGTACCCGCCGAAGCCGATGCGATGACCGCGTTCGGGACGGCGGTCGAACTGGGGCGCCAGGCTGCGGATGCGGAGGGTGCGGGCTATCCGCCCAACCTCGGCTACGAGGAACTGGGCAAGGCTGGTACCGACTGGCACGTTTTCCCCAATTGCGTGACACTGCCGTGGTTCGATGGCGCGGTATGGTACCGGGCGCGGCCCAATGGCGACGATCCGGACAGTTGCATTTTCAACATCTGGTCTCTGAAGCGCTTTGGCCCCGGCCAGGAACCGCCGCTTGAGCGCCGGGTGATCAAGGACGTCAGCGGAATGAGCTTCGGCCTGATCGTCGATCAGGACCTCGCCAACATGACCGCCGTCCAGCGCGGGATGAAATCCAGTGTGTTCAACTATGCCCGGCCCAATCCGAAGCAGGAGATGGAACTCGTCAACTTCCATCGGACGCTTGAGCAGTTCGTCTATGGCCAAACCGACGGGTCGAAATAATGCCTGATTACACATTCGACCCGGTCTCGCCTGAAGTGATGGCCGATCCCGGTCCGCAATATGCCGCCCTCGCCGAAGCATGCCCCTTTTATCGCTACCAGGGCGCCGCGGGCGATTTCTGGATCACCAGCAACACCGACGAGATCCTGAACGAGGTGCTGGTCGACAGCCCCGTCTGGTCGTTCAAATGGGGCAATGCTGCCAAGGACACCGCCCATGACACGGGCATTGTCACCGACCCGCCGTTTCACAACAAGTTTCGCAATGCGCTGCTGCCGGGCCTCAACAGTGCGAGAATCAAGCTGTTGCGGCCCCGCATCGAGGCGCTGGCCAACGAGCTGATCGACGCGATGCAGCGCAAGTCGGCCGGTTGCCTGCACGACGATTTCGCCATGCCGCTCCCGGCACAGGTCATGTGCATGATGCTCGGCGCGCCGCTGGAGAACCACAAGCAGTACAAGCTGTGGGCGGACGAACTGATCATGCTGATGTTCCACGACCCCGAGCGCGGCTCGCACAAAGCGATCTTCAACACGATTTACGAACACTTCATGGGCCTGGTCGGGGAACGCCGCGCGTTGCTCGCCAAGGCGGGAATCGACGAGCCCGAGTTGCACCATCTCGATGATGTGATTTCGGACGACTACATTTCGCGAACCCTGTGCGCCCGGGTGGAAGGGCGCCGGTTTACCGATATGGAGATCATCAACGTCTGCACCGCCTTCATGACCGGCGGGCAGGAGACAACGACCTCGCTGATCACCAATGCAGTCTGGCGATTGCTGCAAGACCGTTCACTGTGGGAACGGTTGCAGGCGCAGCCCGAGCTGATCCCGGTCGCGGTGGAAGAGAGCCTGCGGCTCGATCCGCCGGTGCTCGCGCATTCGCGCACCAACAAGTGCCCGGTTACGATGCATGGACATGACCTGCCCGAACGGAGCAAGCTGATGTTCTCGATCGCAGGTCTCAACCGCGATCCGAACCGGTTTCCCGAACCAGGCAAATTCGACCTCGACCGGCCGCTTCACCAGGCCCGGCAGCACATCGCCTTCGGCTCCGGAGTCCATTTCTGCATCGGCGCGCCCGTTGCCCGGCTTGAGGCGCAGACGGCGTTGCGATTGCTGACAACGCGCCTTCCGAACCTGACGCTGACGGGCGACGGTACCCGGATCGATACCTGGATGTACTGGGGCCGGCACAGCTTGCCGGTCAGGTGGTAGCAGACCCATCGAGCGCGGCCTGCTTGAAGGCCGGCCCCAGTTGCAGCTTCAGCTTGTCGATCAACTGCCGCAGCTTGGGCAGGAGATGGCGCCGCTGCGGATAGACGCCCCACACCGATTCGTCCTGGTGCCGCAACGGGGCCAGCAATTCCACGAGCCGGCCCGCGCGCAGGTGATCGAGCACATAGAATTCGGGGAGCTGGCAGATCCCCATGCCGGCCATGGCCGCATCGGCCACCGCGGTACCGCTGTTGCAGCGCCAGCGGGGGCGTGGCCGGAATGTGCGCGTCTCCCCGGCAACCACGAACTGCCAGGCATCGGCGGTGCCCTGGATGCAATCGTGACGGGCCAGATCGTCGACCGATTGCGGTTCGCCCCGATCATGGAGATAGGCCGGCGAGGCGCAGAGCGTGATGCGCCGGGTGGCAATCCGGGTGCGGATCAGTCGGCTGTCCGCCAATGTGCCGGTGCGCAGCGCGAGGTCGTAGCCTTCGGAGACGAGATCGACGATACGGTTGGTCAGGTCGAGATTGATCGACAGCCGCGGAAACGCCTGCGCATATTCCCGGACGATCGGCGCGACGAAGCGCTCGCCCATGGCAATCGAGCAGGTGATGCGCAGTTCGCCCTGTGGTTCCCCATGAAGATCGAGCATGGCCAGGGCTTCGTCGCGATCGGCGATGATGCGGCGGAACTGGTCGACCAGCACCCGGCCGGTGTCGGTGAGCGTCACCGCCCGCGTCGTTCGCAGGAACACCTGGACCCCGACGTGCTGTTCGAGGCGGGCTACGGCACGGCTGACATGGGACGTGGACACGTTCAACTTGCGGGCGGCATTGGTGAAATTGCCGGTGTCGGCCACCGCCACGGCCTCGTCGAATCCATCCCAGCGGCTCATTTGATTATCCCGGATAAGCAATAGACTTTCACATTTATCGCAGATTATAACTAGCTGGCCAATAATGTAGTAGCCCGCTTATCGAGAATACCGGGAGGACCTGCCATGAAGACCCGCGCTGCTGTCGCATTCGCGCCCAAGACCCCGCTGGAGATCGTCGAACTCGATCTCGAAGGACCCAAGGCCGGCGAAGTGCTGGTCGAGATCATGGCGACGGGCATCTGCCATACCGACGCCTACACGCTCGACGGCTTCGACAGCGAGGGCATCTTCCCGAGCGTGCTCGGCCACGAA
>JANNZB010000208.1:0-3392 GCA_031410395.1 Novosphingobium sp. | reverse complement strand
CGACAGCTGCGAGTGCTGGTTCTCGTAGTAGTCGAGGAACTGCTCCATCGTCATGTCGGCGCGTTTGCGGAAGAAGCAGATTTGCTTGAGCATGGGGAAATCTCCGAATTTGCACTCAGGCAGGCTCACATATCATGAGCGGAATATCGCGGTCTGTCCGCTTTTGGTATTCGGCAAAGTCGGGATAGCTTGCCACGCAGACGGGCCAGAGTTCGGCCTTTTCCGTGGCATTTGCCTGCCTTGCGCGCCTCTTTCGAACCTCACGCCCAACCTGAATTGTGATCGCCGGATTGGCGACGAGATTGTGATACCAAATCGGATGGTTGGGTGCCCCGCCCAGCGATGCAACGATCAGAACATCGCCGCCGTGCGGCGTGTACATCAGCGGCTTGGTGAGTATCCGTCCAGACTTGCGCCCGGTCATCGTCACCAGGCAGATTGGCGAGCCGTTGAGTGTTCGCATCATCCGCCCGCCGCTCAACTTGTAGACAAACACATTGATGCCGCTGATGAGCTTGAGTAGCCATTTTGGCGGATCTTTGGGTTGCGCAGACATGATCATCTCCTACGGCTTTGACCGTATTTGTGGTGTAAATTCAGTGCCAAAGATCGGCGTTGCGTTCTTCGGATATAGCATCGAACATCGGTTCGATGTCGGGATTTCCCAGCGCTTTGGCGTAAATCTTGCCATAGGAAATCCGCATCGGATCGCCCCATGTCGCGGTGTTCCAGATTTCTGAGCGCAAAATAGCGCGCGGGCAGTGGAAGAACGCGCGATCAATCGCCACCCGCATCATCAGCAAGGCTGGCTTGCCGCCCATGGCATGGCGCTCGCACAGGTGCGCGTCGTCATGCAGCGTCGCGTGGCCGGTAACACGCACGGCATCGCCGGTGGGCGGGCAGAGGAAGATCAGCGCGATCTTGCCATTGGCGAGGATGTTTTTGAGCCCCATCTTTAGCTGGTTGCCGGGCCTTTCGGGAATGAGCAGCGTGCGTTCATCGACAATCTCGACGAAGCCCGGCTTGTCGCCCTTGGGGCTGATCTCGATCCCGTCTGCTCCTTCGGTGCCAATGAACAGGAATGGACTGCGCGCGACAAATGCGAGCGCCTGTTCATCGAGATGATCGAGCAGCTTCGCCGCCGCGCGGGGGCTGGGATCGGGAATGATCCCGGCAAGTTTCTCAAGCGTTTCGATCCGCGCCATGTGCTTATGCCGGACGCAGCGCGAGAACCGAGCCTTCGCCATCACCCGAAACATAGACCGTCCCGTCAGAACCCACTTCAACCCCGGTCATAGTGTGCATCGGCCCGCACATGTCACCCACGCCTCCCAGGCGCGGCGCGATAATGCCTGGAGGCGCGCCGACCGGCAGGCCACTGGCAACGGCATGGCGCGCAGATCCTGATAAATCGCACGAGATCAGCTGCTTGGTCTTGACGTCAATGACGTAAAGCTTGCCGCCGCCGACCGCGAGGCCATGCGGCTCGCCAAGCCCGTCGATCACCGTTTCAGTTCGCCCGCCGACAATCTTGACCACCCGGCCGGCGCCGGCTTCTGCGACAAAAACTGTGCCGCCGGCATCAATGTCGAGGCCCATTGGGTGCTCAAGCCCGCTGGCCAGTTCATCGACATTGCCGCCCTTCGCGCTCCACACCTTGCCGCTCGCCGCATCGGCGAAAACTACAGCGCCATCGCTTGCGACTGCGATGCCCATCAACAGGCCGTAACCGCTGGCGATCTCTTCGCTTTCCTGCCGCTCGGGCCAGAAGCGGTTGACGGTGCCGTTGGCCGTGGTGACCACCCATTCGCCCCCCGTGTTATTGGCACAGCACGCCGCAACATCGCGCACCCAGCCGGGGAATCCGGGAGAGAACAACATGCCTGCGAGTTCCAGTCCTCCGCCGGGAGCAATTTGATATGTAAAGCCGCCGTCCGAAACGAACAGCGTGCCATTGCTCCCCAGGGCAAGGCCGAGCGGCCATTGCAGCCCCTTATCGACCAGCGGCTTGAACTGGCCCGGCGCGGTAATCTCGTGGATCGATCCGGTGATGTGCGAAACGAAGGTGCGGCCATTAACAAAGGTCACATTGTCGAGGCCGGGGCCGATGTCTGCCAGTACCGTTTTCTCTCCGGTGCGCGGATCAATCTTGAGCACCTGCCCGGAATAGACCTGCGTCGAGACAATATAGCCATCGGGGTGGAACTTCACCGAATCTGGCACGCCCAGATCCTTGGCGACAACCTCCGGCTCGCCGCCACCAAGGCTGATCCGCCAGATCTCGTTCGCGGCTTGAGCGGGGAAATAGAGCTTGCCGTCTGGCCCGACATCAAAGGCATTCACCATCGGCACATTATCGAGGATCACGCGTGGCGCACCGCCGCCGCGGTCAATCTCCATAATCCGCGCGCCGATGGTCAGCTCCCCGACAATCAGCTGCCCCTGATGGAAGGTGATCGGGTTGGCGACATTGATCCCGCTGGTCAGTATTTCGCTGGTGCCGTTCGCACGCAACACAGAAACGCTGTCCTTGGTGATTTCGGTGCAATAAAGATCGCCGCGATCATCGAACACCAGATCATCGGGCCCGGTGATGCCGCCGCCGATCGGGCTGATCGTGGAAATCTCGCCGCTGTCAGGATCGATCGCCGAAACCCGGCTGCCCGCCACCTGCGCGACATAGATGCGTCCATCCGCGCCGGTACGGATGCCGTTGGCACCGTTAAGGCGGCTGGGGCGGGTGAGCCGGTTCAGCGTCCAGCCTTCGGCCAACTGGGCAGTGCCAAATTCGACTCCGCGTCCGCTGTTCTGCGCCATATTCAGCCTCTCCATTTTGTGGCGGGCAATCTTCCCTGTGTCGCGCAGTCGCGCAACCGGATTCAACAAATACGCATCGCGCCGGAGCGATGTGTCAGCCGCTGCCAACCATGCCGAAGCTCTGGCCAAGGTGCTCGCCGAAGCCGCCATCTGCAGGGTGGAAAGTGAAGTTGTTGGAGGTATCGCGAATATTCGCAAGGTTCTCCGCCACGTCGTCGATAGTCCAGCCGGGTCTGTAAATCCCATGCGTTTCTGTGACATAGACCCGCGCCACCCGGCCCGCGACAGCGGCGTAAAGCTCGGCGGTAACGCTGCAATCTTCATGGGCGAGGTAGCCGACCACCGGGGCCACCAGTGCCGGGTCCATCGGAGGAAATTGCGTAACATCGATGCCCTCTGACATGCGCGTTACTGCGCCGGGCAAGATAATATTGCTCTTCACTCCGTGTTCGGCCCCTTCGATGGCGATGGCGTTGTTAAGGCCCATCATCGACGATTTCGCCATCGCATAGTGCACCGTCTGCGGCATGGTATAGAGCCCGCCGATTGATCCCGTCAGCACCACGCGGCCATAG
>JANNZB010000207.1:0-5096 GCA_031410395.1 Novosphingobium sp. | reverse complement strand
GAATGGCCGACCGCGAGCACGACGTGGCGGGCGGGCAGAGTTGATCCATCGGACAGATGCAGTGCGGCAATGTGGCGCGAACCATCAGCGGCCGTATCAATTTCGAAGTCATCAACCCGCGTTTCGAACCGGTATTCGCCGCCGAGTTGCTCGATGGTTTCGCGCATCGACATGACCATCGTCACCAGTCGAAAGGTGCCGATGTGCGGGTGCGCTTCGGTAAGAATGTCTTCGGGCGCCCCGGCTTTTACGAGCTCGTTCAGTACCTTGCGCGAAAGGTGGCGCGGGTCTTTGATCCGGCTGTAGAGCTTGCCATCGGAGAATGTCCCCGCCCCGCCCTCGCCAAACTGCACGTTCGATTCGGGGTTGAGCTCGCTGCGCCGCCACAGACCCCAGGTGTCCTTGGTCCGCGCACGCACCGCCTTGCCGCGCTCGATAATGATCGGTTTGAGCCCCATCTGCGCGAGGATCAGCGCGGCGAATAACCCGCAAGGTCCTGCACCAATCACGACCGGACGTGCGCCCTGCCAGAGTTCAGGGGCGTGGACCGGGAAGTTGTAATCAGTATCCGGCGCAACCCGGACGTGGCTGTCTCCAGCATGGGCGGCGAGCACTGCGTCCTCATCACGCAACACCAGATCGAGCACATAGACCAGCTTGATCGCATGCTTCTTGCGCGCATCATTGCCGCGCCGGACGACTGTGAGGCGTTGCAGATCACTGGCCGCAATGCCCAGCCGCAGGCAGGCTGCCGCAGCAAGAGCTTCGGGCACATGGTCGAGTGGCAAGGCGAGGTCAGACAGGCGGAGCATGGCAGCAGGGCTAGAGCAATTGGCCGCCAAAGGGAAACAATCCGCGCGGCGCAACCGATAGATCAGCCACCGTTCATCGCTCCAAATGCCCGCTGATCAGGATGGCGAAAATGCCTGTCGAGCAGCATTTCGGCTATGCCCAGCAGCAGCTTGAATCGCGGCGATGCCTCGGCACCTTCAACATCGCTGAGCGCATTGTGCAGCCGATGTTTGGCATCGTGAATAGTCTCACCATCTAGCAGTTCTGCCTTGAGATAGTCTGTGGCGGCGCGCGCCTGAAAAATGCGTGACATCGCTTCCTTGTGGCTAATCTCGCCGCCGACCAGGGCATCGAGCGTTCGGCAACTATATGTCCGGCAAACCTGCGGCCGCTGGGCGTAAACGCCGCAGCTTGTCCCGCACAGTTGCGCGCAAGGCTGGGGAAACCCCAGATCCTTGCCGATTGGCCGGAGGTCAAAACCGATCTGCCTGAGCGCCACGACCTCGTCAGGCTTGGCCAGCACGCAACGGAACATCGTGCCGTCGCAGCATAGGGCGCAGGCTGTGCAGATATCGCTTTCGGTCACCACCTGATCAGTCATCAGCCTTGGCTAAGCCAAATCGCCTAACATTCCAAACGGCAGCTATCGCGGAAGCTGGCTCGCCCCCATCAGCATTTCGTCAACCGCGCGCGCTGCTTGCCGCCCCTCGCGGATAGCCCAGACCACCAGGCTTTGCCCGCGCCGCATATCGCCGCAGGCAAATATCTTCGGGTCGCTGGTCTGATAGTTGACCATATTGGCCGCGACATTGCCGCGCGGATCGAGCGTAACGCCTGCCTGATCGAGCATTCCGGTCTTGCGCGGGCCGACAAAGCCCATTGCCAGCAGGATCAGATCGGCCTTAAGCACGAATTCGCTGCCTGCGACCTCCTGCATCATGCCGCCGACCCACTCAACCCGCACACATTCAAGGCCGGTAACATCGTGCTCACCCACTGCGCGCTTGGCAAGGATCGCCCAATCGCGCTCGCATCCTTCATCGTGGCTGGTCGATGTGCGCAACTTGAGCGGCCAATCGGGCCAGGTCAGTGCCTTGTCCTCTTTCTCAGGCGGCTTGGGCATGATTTCGATCTGGGTCACAGATGCCGCGCCTTGGCGGTTCGATGTGCCGACGCAGTCCGAACCGGTATCGCCGCCGCCGATGACGATAACATGCTTCCCAGTGGCGGTTAGCGTGCCGCGCGGTGCCGCGCGCAGTTCCTCGTCGCCGGCATTGCGCTTGTTCTGTTGGGTAAGAAATTCCATCGCGAGGCGCACGCCCGGCAGTTCTGACCCAGGAATTTCCAGCCAGCGCGCCTCTTCCGCTCCGCCCGACAGGACGATGGCATCAAAGTTTTCTTTGAGGCTGGCAACCGCGACTGTGACACCAACTTCGGTCGAAGTGCGAAACTCTACCCCTTCCGCCTGCATCTGCACCATACGGCGGTTGATCAGATGCTTTTCCATCTTGAAGTCAGGAATGCCATAGCGTAGCAGACCGCCTGCACGGTCATTCTTTTCAAACAGTGTCACCGAATGTCCGGCGCGCGCGAGTTGCTGCGCGGCTGCCATGCCTGCGGGGCCAGAACCGACAACGGCAACCGTTTTGCCGGTGCGTGATGCTGGAACCTGCGGGACAATCCAGCCCTCTTCCCAACCCTTGTCGACGATCGCACATTCGATCGATTTGATCGTAACCGGTGCATCTATGATGTTGAGTGTGCAGCTCGCCTCGCAAGGCGCGGGGCAGATGCGGCCGGTAAATTCAGGGAAATTATTGGTCGAATGCAGCACTTCGAGCGCGTTCTGCCAATCGCCCTCATAGACCAGATTGTTCCAGTCCGGGATGATATTGTTCACTGGGCACCCGTTGTGACAATAGGGAATCCCGCAGTCCATGCAGCGCGATGCCTGCGCTTTGAGCGCAGGCTCGCCGAGTGGAATGGCGAATTCCTTGTAGTGGTGCAGCCGCTCTTTTTTGTCCGCATAAGTGCGGTCGGTGCGGTCGAGCTCGAGAAAGCCGGTTTCCTTGCCCATGATCTTATTCCGCCGCCACTGAAGCGGATTCTAGCCGCTCGGTTTCGATTTGCTTGAGGGCCTGTGCGTAATCGCGCGGCATAATCTTGACGAACTTGGCAAGCGCATTGCCAAAATCATCGAGCAGAGCCCGCGCGCGTTTTGAGCCGGTGTGGAGGTGGTGACGTTCGAGCAGCACCCTGATGCGCTCGGCATCGTGGCGGAGCATATCGCCCATGCCCGGGTCCGAAGCGCCGTTGCTGCGCTGTTGCGGCCTGCCTGCGCCGTCCTCGTCATCACGCACCGCCGACACGCTTACCAGATCGACCTGCGCCTTATTGCACATATCGGTAAAATTGCTTTCTTCATCATAAACATAGGCAACCCCGCCCGACATACCCGCCGCAAAGTTTCGCCCAGTTTTGCCAAGTACGCAAACCACACCGCCGGTCATATATTCGCAGCCGTGATCACCAGTGCCTTCGACCACCGCGACCGCGCCCGAATTGCGCACCGCGAACCGCTCACCGCCTACCCCGTTGAAATAGGCCTCACCGGCAATCGCGCCATAGAGCACGGTGTTGCCGACAATGATGTTGGCTGTCGGATCACGTTCAACATGCCCCGGTTGGCGAACGATCACTCGGCCGCCTGACAGCCCCTTGCCGACATAATCATTGGCATCCCCGGTAAGATCGAGCGTTACCCCGTGTGCCAGCCAGGCGGCGAAGCTTTGCCCGGCAACCCCGGTAAGCTTTACGTTGATCGTGTTATCGGGAAGTCCGACATGGCCATAGCGCCGCGCGACTTCGCCCGAGAGCATCGCGCCGACCGTGCGGTTGACGTTGATCACCTTGCGCTCAATCCGCACCGGCGCCTTGTTTTCAAGCGCATCGGCGGAAGCGGCAATCAGATCATTGTCGAGCGCGTGTTCAAGCCCGTGGTCCTGCGTGGTGCTCCAGCCGAGTGAAGTGCCCGGCGCGGGATCGACGCGGTGCAGCAGCCGCGAAAGGTTAACCCCGCGCGCCTTCCAATGGGTGATGGCACTGCGGGTATCGAGTTTGTCGACCCGGCCCACCATCTCACCCACCGTGCGGAAACCCAGATCAGCCATGATCGCGCGCAGTTCTTCGGCGACGAAGAAGAAGTAGTTGATGACATGCTCGGGCTGGCCGGTGAACCGCGCGCGCAGCACCGGATTTTGCGTCGCAACGCCAACCGGGCAGGTGTTGAGATGGCATTTGCGCATCATGATACAGCCGGCGGCGATCAACGGGGCAGTGGCGAAACCGAACTCGTCCGCGCCGAGAAGCGCCGCGACAGCAACATCGCGGCCCGTGCGGATGCCGCCATCGGCCTGCACCGCGATGCGGCTGCGCAGATTGTTGAGCAGCAGGGTTTGCTGCGTTTCCGCGAGGCCGATTTCCCACGGACTGCCCGCATGGGTGAGGGAGGTCAGCGGCGATGCACCGGTGCCGCCCTCATAACCGGAGATCGTCACGTGATCAGCCCGCGCCTTGGAAACGCCTGCCGCCACGGTGCCAACGCCGACTTCGGACACCAGCTTGACCGAAATCCGCGCCTTGCCATTCACGTTTTTGAGATCATGAATCAGCTGGGCAATGTCTTCAATCGAATAGATGTCATGGTGCGGCGGCGGGCTGATAAGGCCAACGCCGGGGGTTGAATGGCGGGTCGCGCCGATGGTCTTGTCGACCTTGTAACCGGGCAACTGACCGCCTTCGCCGGGCTTTGCGCCCTGTGCCATCTTGATCTGGATATCGTCCGAATTGACAAGGTATTCGGTGGTTACGCCAAATCGGCCCGAGGCAACCTGCTTGATCGCCGAGCGCATCGAATCGCCGTTTGCCATCGGCTGGAACCGCTTGGGGTCCTCGCCACCTTCGCCGGTGTTCGACTTTGCGCCGATGCGGTTCATCGCTACCGCCAGCGTGGTGTGCGCCTCCCACGAGATCGAGCCATAGCTCATCGCCCCGGTGGCGAAGCGCTTGACGATCTCTGCCGCCGGTTCAACCTCGGAAATATCGAGCGGCTTGGCGGCTTTTTGAAAATCGAGCAGCCCGCGGATCGTCAGCATTCGTGCTGATTGATCGTTCACTGTCTGGGCAAATTCGCGGTACTTCTCGGGCACGTTGCCGCGCACAGCATGCTGGAGCGCGGCGACGTTTTCGGCGGTCCAGGCATGCGCCTCGCCGCGCAAACGCAGCCCGTACATCCCGCCAACGTC
>JANNZB010000206.1:0-7209 GCA_031410395.1 Novosphingobium sp. | reverse complement strand
CGGGCGAGCAGTGCTCGGCCTGAAGCGCGATTTCCTGCGAAATCTTGCGCCAGTCATATCCGACTTCCTCGCGCTTCAAGCGATTTCCGCGCCCATAATAACCAAACGAGTTTTCAATTTCGCCACGATCCTCCAGCGCCTTGCCCAGCGCGAAACAAAGGTGATAACGGTCGGCCAAGGCGACCGTCGGCCGGGCTTCGCTATCGCGCATCCGCTCGATTTCGTCGGCAGTGAAGCTATATGTCTTGAGATTGGCAAGGCTCCAGTATGCATCGCCGAAATCAGGACGGACGCGGTAAGCGTCGCGATAGGCCTCGATCGATTCGGCTTGCTTGCCAATCGTTTTGAGTGCGTGCCCCAGCGAGAGGTGCAAGGTCGGGTTGTCGGGCAATTCATCAAGGCACGAACGGTAGATAGTCATAGCTTCGTCGAAATTGCCGACAGCAAGGCTTTCATTCGCATAGAGCAGATCGAATTGTGCGCGGCCTGGCGCCTTCGCCCGCAGAGCCGCCGCCTGCTCCAATGCTGCGCCGAACTTCTGCCGCTTGTGAAGCAGGTTGACATAGTCGAAGCGCGTGTTGGTATTTTCCGGCTCGAATTCGATCGCGGTCTCAAGGAGAAATTCCGCCTCATCGAAGGCATTGAATTTACTCCCGATTTCGGCGAGCAGCCGCATCCCTTCGGTGTGCTTACGGTTCTCCAGCAAAAATCCCCTGCACAGGTTTTCCGCCTTGGCCAGCCGATTTTCGTGAATCAGGCTTATAACGGCTTGCAATTCTTCCGGCAGGCTTTCGAGATAGGTACACTGGGCAGTGGCAATTCTCGCGGCTTCCTCTCGACCGGACCTCCCATTGATCTCTGCAAGCATTCGCCAGCTCGCGAGTAATCCGGCATTGAGATCAACGGCATCCCGATAAGCTGCGCAGGCTTCTTCCTCTCGCCCCAGCGCTCGAAGGCAGTGGCCCCGCTCCTGATATGCGCGCCCATAGCCTGGTTGAGCTTCGATAAGCCGCGCGATCGTTGCCAGTGCATCGATCGGCCGCTTGGCATAACGTTCGATCACAGCCAGCAGATATAGTGCATCGCGGTGGTCAGGCTTTGACACCAAGGCGGCTGTGCACAATTGCTCGGCCTCGCCGAGCCGACCTTGCTGCAAGGCGCCCTTCGCTTCTTCGACAGTCCGGTCAGGGTCGACAAGCTCTGCCAGCGGCGCGGTATCTTTTCCTTGTTCAGTCGCCATCGGACCAGTTTGCCGGAATTTCGGGATTATCCAAACGCAAAGTGCATTCCTTACGACTAAGGCTGCCGTCGTGCTTTTGACACGAGCGGCAGCCCCGCCAAACGTTGGAAGTTTGCCCCTCCCATGGCGGGAGGGGCTGAGGCAGATTACATCTTATATGAAACCCGCATGCCGATTGTGCGAGGCCGGGTGGTTGTCACTCGGGTCTCGCCGTCATTGGCACTGGTGAACAGTTGTGGTCGGGCATTGCCAAGGTTGTCGCCGTAGATTTGAACCGACCATTCGTCCTTGCTGAAACCGAACGAAGCTTCAAAAGTAGTATAAGACGGCTGCTTGAACGAGCTCGGCTGGAGCTGGATCGGGTCACCCGCCTTGACCGTCACTCCATTGATCGTCGAGGTCTGGCCGCAAACAGAATAGGGTGAACGGCAACCGGTATAGAGGATGTTGGTGTTACTGACGTCAGACGAGATCGTGCTGCCCACGTAGTGCAGCCCGGCTTGAATGAACGGCTTCAACCCGCTCGAAGTTTCCCAATCATAGCGGAAGCGGATATTGCCCTGAAACTTAGGGCTGAGCGCCAGCGGACTGCCAATCGGAACCAATACGCCCTGGCTGCACAACAGCTGCGCGACAGGGCTCGGGGCGCAACTCGTCAACTTGGTGTCATTATACGAGAAGCCGGCGTTGATCGTCAGCCCATTGGTTGGACGGGCAGTGATATCGCCTTCAAAACCGTTGATCCGACCGTTGGCGAGATTGTTGACAAAGGTCTGGTTCGAGATGTTCTGGTCAAATGCGGCGATCTGGATGTTGGTCCACTTGATGATGTAGGCGGCCAGATTCACCTGCAGTCGGCGGTCGAAAAGCCCCAGCTTGGCGCCGATTTCGTAGTTATTCACCTTGTCCGGCGCATAGGCACGGTTCGCCGCGCAAGCTGCGACAAAGGCCGCCTGAGCCGCTACGCCGTTGTTACAGCCCTTGCGGTTGAAGCCACCCGGCCGGAACCCTTCCGAATAGGTCAAATAGATCAGAGAGTTCCCGTCGATCTTGTAGTTGAGGTTACCTTTGAAGATGAACCCCTTGTAGGTAGTCGGATTGATGCCAGCGAGCCGGCTGGTTAGCACCGAGCTGGCAGCCAACGTGGTTGGCGTAACGGCCAGTGGCGTGTAGTTACAAGTCGTCAGGCCCGAAGGCGCAGTGTTCACCGAGCTGCAATTCTGGCGAATACCGCCCGAAAAACTGGTGCTGGAGCCACCAAACATCGAGGCCTGCTCGTTGTAGTAGCGTGCGCCACCGGTCAAAGTCAGCTTGTCCGGAATCAGGTCAAAGGCAACTTCGCCGTAGACGGCGAACTGGCGGTCGCGCCGCAGGATGGTGTTGACGAAGCCTGCGCCCGGCAAAGCCCCGACCTGCAGTTCCTGGTTGACCGACGGGTGCGGAGCCAGAGCGGTTACGAAGCCGGCCTGGGGCAGGACATAGTTCCACTGGGTGACGTCGGAGATCTTGTTGAGATCATAGAACACGCCGAAGGTACCGCGAATACGCTCTTCAGACGGTGTGGTGACGCGGAATTCCTGCGTCCACTGCTTGTTGCGATCATTGACCTTATAACTGTTAGCGGGCGCGTAGCAGGTTTGCCCCTTTGACGCCGAGTTGGCGTAGCCCGAATAGTAGACGCCGCGATCGCAGTTGTAATACGGCATATAGAGGCCGATGTTAGCATACTTGGCATAGTCTGACTGCTGGACCGAATGGTGATCCTGGTATGACGAAGTCAGCACCATGTCGAGAATGCTGAGCCGGCCTTTCAGTGTCACCGTTCCCATGGTTATGGTGTCACGCAGCGTGTTAGGGCTATACTGCTGCACCTTCAGGTCACCGACCGCCGGTGAATAGTCGAATACGCCGTCGGTCTTCAGGACTTGATACAGTCCCATCGTCTCCAAAGACCAGTCATCATTGATCTGATACTTAAGTTCGGCACGACCACCGTTGTAAGATGCATCATTGTAGTTGTCTTCAATGAAGGCATTGTTGTTGATTGACTGACGGATCGGCACTTTGAAACCGCCGGTGGTGCCGGTTGCAGTGGCAACGCAGTTTGCCACGCCAACGCAAGACTGAATTGCCTGTTCGACAAGCAGCGGATTGCCAGTTGGCAGCTTGCCCGCGCTACCAGGGTTCCAGGGCATCTGGTACGTGCCGGCAACATTATCGATGTAGCCGCCTTGCTGATCGCTGTAGACCGCGATCCGGACACCTAATCTGTCCTTGATAATCGGAATATTGACAAAGCCCTCCGCCGAGAAGCTGGCCGCGCCGCCCTTTGTTGTGGCTGCGCTGCCAGTAAAGCCTGCATGGAATTCACTGAGGTCCGGCTTATTGGTAATATACCGGATCGCACCGCCCATGGCGCTTGCCCCGAACAGCGTACCCTGCGGTCCAGGGAGGACCTCGATACGATCGAGATCAGTCGGGTGAATGTCGAGGTTGCGGCCCGGAGTCGATGCCGGCGCCTCGTTGACGTAGAGAGCGACGTTTGGTTGCACGCCCGCCACACCGAGAATTTGCGAACCGGCCGTGTCAGTCGAAAGGCCGCGGATGTACACGGAGGAGACGCCCGGCCCGCGCGAGGCAGTGCGGACGGAAGGAAGATATTCGACAAGCTTCTCGAAATTGGTGACGTTAAGCTGTTCGAGCTGCTTGGCGCCAATCGCCTGGATGGCAACCGGGATCTTGTTCGCAGATTCGGAACGCCGGGTCGCGGTGACGATGATGTCGTTGACTGAGCCGTCATCGGTCTGAGCCTTAGCGACAGAGTCCTGTGCCAGGGCAGGGGCTGCACCGGCGCCCAGCGTGGCGACAACGATAAGTGCAGATGATAGTTTCCATGCAGTTTTCAATTTGCGTCTCCCCTTGGACCAGTTATCTTTGCTTGGACCAGTTATCCCTCGCCGTAGACCCCGCGCTAACGAGGTGCCCCTGCTACAGTCGTCCCAAATGCGTGGTGTCCCCCGGTCACGCGATCTGCAATTGACCAATTTTTCCTGACTGGTAAAAATTATTCTTCTACTGATCACAACATCTAAATGTTGCGATGAGATCGTCTAATGTAGTCCCTGTCGATGGACCGAGATGCGTCGCAAAGCTAACGTAGGCCGCAATTGTGATTTGACCGGGGTTTATCGATGCAAAGCGACGCAAGTTTTGTAATTCTCGTAGCTACCAAAGATCGCAAGGGAATCGTCGCTGCAGTTGCGAATTCAATCGCCAGCCAGGACTGCAATATCGTCGAAAGCGCGCAGTTTGGGGATAGCGGCACCGGCCGATTTTTCATGAGAGTAGCGATTTCCGGTCCGGCTGGAATGACTACCGAGAGCTTTACCGATGCTTTCAGCCCAGTCGCCACCGCCTATCATCTTGATTGGCGCATTCATGATCTGCGAAGCAAATTGAAAGCCATGATCATGGTCAGCCAGGGCGGCCACTGCCTTAATGACTTGCTTTACCGAACTGCGACCAATCGCCTGCCTATGGAGGTCACATGCGTGGTCTCCAACCATACGACCTGGCAGCGCCGTGCGGAACATGAAGGGATGCCGTTCTTCCACCTGCCGATTTCACCAGAAACCAAGCTTGAACAGGAAACCAAGCTGATGGAGCTGGTCGAGGAGCAACAGGTGGATCTGATCATCCTTGCGCGCTACATGCAAGTCTTGTCGGATCAGCTATGCCGCAAACTCGGTGGCCGTGTGATCAACATCCACCACAGTTTTTTGCCAGGTTTCAAAGGCGCCAAACCCTATCACCGGGCCTACGAACGCGGTGTCAAGATGGTTGGCGCTACCGCACATTATGTCACCCCCGATCTTGATGAAGGGCCGATTATTGCCCAGGATGTATCGATCGTCGATCATGCCGATACGGTCGATAATCTGATCGCGCAGGGACAAGATACTGAAAGCCGGGTGCTGGCGCGCGCGGTGAAGCTTCATCTCGAGCACCGGGTGATGCTCAACGGCAACCGCACGGTCGTCTTCAAGTAGGCCCAGCGAAGGAAGTTGCAGGTGTCGTCCGAACAATCATTGCTGAAGGCTCTCGACGCCGCAGGGATCGTCTGGACCCTGCATGAACACGAAGCGGTCTTCACCGTAGAGCAATCCGTCAAGCTGCATGCCGCGATTCCCGGGATACATACCAAAAACCTGTTTCTTAAGGATACTTCGGGAGAATTCTGGGTCGTCAGCGCCCCTCACGACGCGCAAATAGACTTGAAGGCCCTGCCTGCGGCAATTGGCGCAAAGAAAGTCAACTTTGGCAAACCAGATGACATGATGCGCCTGCTCGGCGCAAGCCCTGGGTCGGTTACTCCGTTAACGGCCTTCAACGACACCACCGGGACAGTGAAATTTGTGATCGACGGCCGCCTGGCAGCCGCTGAATGTTTAAATGTTCACCCGCTGCGCAACACCGCGACCATTAGTCTTTGTGGATCTGGGCTGCTATCATTTCTGACCGGCACCGGCCATGCCCCTATTGTAATTGCCGTCCCGGCTTCGCCGTGAAAACTAACGACTACGCATTGAACATGATCACGACCAGCTCGCGTCTCAATCAATCTTTGTGAGCCTGCTGTGAAATTGAGCCAGCCTCAACGCGAAAACCGCAGTACAAGGAACACTTACTCGGCGGCCTTGCGCCCATTTGGACGAATGTTGAATCTCAGGAGAGCCGACTCATGAAAACCCGTGCCGCCGTTGCATTTGCCGCCAAGCAGCCGCTTGAGATCGTCGAGCTGGACCTTGAAGGACCCAAAGTGGGTGAGGTTCTGGTCGAGATCATGGCGACCGGAATTTGCCACACCGATGCATATACGCTCGACGGGATGGACAACGAAGGTATCTTCCCCTCGATCCTTGGCCATGAAGGCGCGGGGATTGTCCGAGAAATCGGGGCGGGGGTCACCTCGGTCAAACCCGGCGATCATGCCATCCCGCTTTACACGCCCGAATGCCGCCAGTGTAAATCGTGCCTCAGCGGCAAGACCAACCTGTGCACGGCTATCCGCGCAACGCAGGGCAAGGGTGTGATGCCCGACGGGACCAGCCGGTTCAGTTATAAAAGTGAGTGCATTTTTCACTACATGGGTTGCTCAACCTTTTCGAACTTCACCGTTCTGCCTGAAATTGCCCTCGCCAAAATCCGCGATGACGCGCCGTTCAGACTTCGTGCTACATCGGCTGCGGGGTCACCACGGGTTTAGGCGCGGTGGTCAACACCGCAAAAGTGCAGGTGGGTGACACGGTGATCGTGTTCGGCCTCGGCGGAATCGGCCTTAACGTGCTGCAGGGTGCAAAGCTGGCCGGCGCAGGGATGATCGTCGGCGTCGATATCAATCCAGCCCGCGAGGAATGGGGGCGCAAGTTCGGGATGACGCACTTCATCAACCCCAAGGATTTGAGCGGCGATGTCGTCGCACATCTGGTCGCGCTGACCGATGGCGGTGCAGACTATACGTTCGATTGCACCGGTAACACGACGGTGATGCGGCAGGCGCTGGAGGCTTGCCATCGCGGCTGGGGCACCTCGATCATCATCGGCGTGGCCGAGGCGGGCAAGGAAATCGCCACCCGCCCCTTCCAGCTCGTCACCGGCCGCAACTGGCGCGGCACGGCGTTCGGCGGCGCCAAGGGCCGCACCGATGTGCCCAAGATCGTCGACTGGTATATGAACGGCAAGATCGAGATCGACCCGATGATCACGCATGTCATGGGGCTGGAGGAGATCAACACCGCTTTCGACCTGATGCACGCGGGCAAGTCGATCCGCTCGGTCGTCGTGTTCTGAAACGCAAGAAAGACAGGAGAGAGATATGTTCAGCCACATGATGGTCGGCAGCAACGACATCGCCCGCTCGAAGGACTTCTACGACGCCACCTTCACGGCGATGGGCGGCAAGCCCGGCC
>JANNZB010000205.1:0-2090 GCA_031410395.1 Novosphingobium sp. | reverse complement strand
CGCAGATAAATGTCACGTCATTGCCCAGCGGCCACAATTTCTGCGTGATTGAATCGAGTAGATCCTGATGATTGCCGCGCGGAAAATCAGTGCGGCCAATTGATCCCTGAAAGATCACGTCACCCACCACCGCCAGCCGCGATTCGGGGTGAAAAAACACAACATGACCCGGCGTGTGACCCGGGCAGTGGATCACCTGCATGGTGATTTCACCGAATGTCACCGTATCGCCATCGGCCAGCCAGCGATCCGGCACAAAGCTCTCACTTGGCACGCCATAGCGCGGCTCGTCGAGGCTCTCGATCCAGAACAGATCATCAGGGTGCGGGCCTTCAATCGGCACACCCAGATCGCGGGCCAGCACGCCAGCCAGCCCGCAATGGTCCATGTGGCCATGGGTGATAAGCAGCTTGTCGATTGTGATCCCGGCACGCTCGATGGCGAGCTTCAATCGGTCAAGGTCACCGCCTGGATCAACCAGCACGCCGCGCATGGTCTTGGTGCACCAGAGCAGCGAGCAGTTCTGCTCGAATTGCGTGACGGGCACGATGGCGGCGCGTAAAGGCGGCGGGGTATCAGTCATAGTCGCGCAAATGGTCGTTCGCGGGGCTGAATGCAATAACTACAGTCGGCCGCCCTTCCAAACCACCCGCCCTATTACCCGCACTTCGCCGCGTGGCAGCTCAATCGGTCGGTAGGAAGGGTTCTCGCTCTCCAGCACGATGACGTCGGGCACGCCGGTTTGCACGCGCTTGACCATCAACGCATCACCTACCCGCACAACATGAATGCCATCGCGCAGGGGGCGCGGCGTTATATCAACGAGAATCTCGTCGCCATCGCGCAGCAGCGGCTCCATCGAATCACCGGCGACGGCAATTGCGCTGAGCATAGCCGGATCAAAGCCCTGCCCGCGCAGCCATCGCGCGGAAAATCTGAAGGTGTCAACCGGAGTTTCCTCCGCAGCAAAAGCGCCTGGCCCCGCCGATGCGTCAAGCGGCAGCCGAGGTACATCGACGAATTCGCTGCGCCTGCCGTTAGCTGGCGCAGGAGAAATATCCTCTGGCGCACCGAGCTCCGACTCGGCCACGCCAAAGAATGCCGCAAGCCTGCGGCGGTCTGTTTCTTCCAGTTTACGCGGACTTCCCTTGCGGACATATTGTTGTAAATAACTGGAATTACGCCCGATAAGCGCCGAGAGCCCAGCCAGGCTGACCCCGCGCTCATCGGCCAGTTCCAAAAGTCTGCTGCGTGGATCGGTCTGGGCCATGAAAAACACATACACGAAAGAATTTTCCTAGACAAGTAGGATTTCCCTCACCACCAAAGGATTATTCCTACACCGAGTCGTCATCGATTCGTCAACGCAGTGCACCCGGGAGATGCCTTATGTTGTTACGCCGTATCGAGGTTTTTTTGCGCGACACCGGGATTCCCTGGACCAAGTTCGGGCGCATGGCTGTGCACGATCCGCGTTTCGTCGCTGACCTGCGCAACGGCCGTACCCCGCGCGAAGATACCGCGAAACGTGTGGAACATTTCATGAACATTTATCGGGAGACGATCCGTGCATAACGACCCAGCGCAGGCCCGCGCAATGCTTGGAACGATCCGCAGGCAAGGCACTGCCCGCCACATCGCCCGCCCCTGGGCCAGACTTCTCGATGCACTGCTTGGGCTGACCGGCGGACATGGCGAGCTTGTCAGCCACACCGAACGCCCTTGGGCGAGCGCCACTTTTGCCGGCAGCCGCCACACGGTGACGTTGAATTTTGAGGGGCTTGAAGCCATTGCCGCCGCCGAACAGTTCATCGCCGTTCTGCCCGATCATGAATTTGAAATCAGGGGCCAACTGGTGGCCGACGCGACCATAACCGAGGCCAGTCTTGCGATGCTGCCTCAGCCGAAGTTTGCGGTAGTGGCGGAATTGCTGCTGCTTGAGGAGCACTGAACTTGGGCTTTACCCATATGGAGATGCCTGCCTACAAGCACGGCCATGCTAACCGCACCCGCCGCCCTTATCATCGATGACTTCCTGACGCACGAGGATCACGCCGCGCTACTGGCCCATGCCCTGTCCAGCGTCAACG
>JANNZB010000204.1:0-3114 GCA_031410395.1 Novosphingobium sp. | reverse complement strand
GCAGCGGCCGCGCAGCCGCCGCTGCCGCCTCCGATGACGATGATGTCGAATGTTTCCATGCCCGCTCCGCTGCCCGGCGAATCACTGCTCGCTTTTGGCTTGCTGACTTTCATGCCACCGATCGCGGATCATGTCGCTGGTGTCGCGGCTGCCGTCATGCGTCCAGCCGGGTGAGCGCCAGACATAGCCAAATTTGCTTCCCCACGGTGCGGACCACACGTCTTTGGCGATGCCGACCCATTCGTGGAACACCGCCCACAGCAGGTTAAAGCTGCCAAGCTGACGGACGATGCCATAATGATTGCGCACCCCGTCCTGTTCTTGCTGAAACGTGCCGAACAGCTTGTCCCAGACTATGAACGCCCCGGCATAGTTGCGATCAAGATAGATCGGGTTGACCGCATGGTGGACGCGGTGGTGCGCGGGGGTGTTCATCACCGCCTCAAACCAGTGCGGCATTTTGCCGATGGCTTCTGTGTGGATCCAGAACTGATAGATCAGGTTCACCCCGCCCACTGCGGCGATCATTGCCGGGGGAAAGCCGAGCAGCACCGGCCAGATGCGAAACAAAAACGACAGCGCAACGAACCCGGTCCACGTCTGCCGCAGCGCGGTCGAGAGGTTATAGTGCTGGCTTGAATGGTGGTTGACATGGCTCGCCCAGAACCAGCGCACGCGGTGGCCGGTGCGGTGCGCCCAGTAATAGTTAAAATCATCGAGGACGAAGCACAGGCTGAGCGCCCACCACGTCCAGCCGATCGTCATCACGCGAAATTGCCACAGCCACAACGCGCCCATGAGAACCAGACCGGCGGTGAGAAACCCGGCGGCGGTACTCCCCAGACCCAGCGCCATCGACAGCAGGGTGTCACTGGGATTGTAGTGCGTTGGTGCGCGGCGGCGGACCCAGATCATCTCAACGATGATCAACACGATGAACATCGGGATCGCATAGGCAATCGGGTCACCGCTTTTCATGATTGTGCGCCCAGCCTGCGCAGGCTTCCGGCCCAAGTCTGAGCATCCGCGCCAAGATCGAGCGTCACCGCGCCAAAGCGAGCATCGCCGGTCGCTACAGTTAGGAAATTTTGATCGAGCCGGACACCGCGATAATCGGTTATTAGGCGCCCGGCAAAATGCACCCCGTGGCGTTTGAGCAGCATAACGCGGCCTTGGGCATCACGCATCAGCGCGCCGATACCTGCGCGGTCAAGCACGACATCGACCGCATCGAAGCCGCAGAGCGTCATGCGCGCAACCTCGCGCGCCTCGTCCGCATCGCGCAATCGCACATCCCCGCCCAACCCGAGCCACACCGCCAGGCCCGCAATCGCCAGAATTGCTAACAGCGAAACGCCTAGTTGAATGGCGATCCCCGTCACTTGGCGCCGGCAGCCAGCATATCGATCAGCGAGCGGACGGGCGACAGATCATAACCTGCACCCGCCGCGCAGGCCGCCAGTTCATCGGGATTTTCCCCGCGGCTCGCCTCGGCCAGCGACCACAGCAATGTCGAGCGCGTGCCCGATCGGCAATAGGCGAGCACCTTGCCACCCTTCGCCTGCTTCAGAGCATCACGCATTGCGGTCACCTGTGGCTCGCTGAAGCCGGCATGGGTTACGGGGATGGCAACATAGCTCATACCCGCCCCGCGTGCTGCTGTTTCAATCGCGCTGCCGGTTGTCTGGCCGGGCTCTTCATCTTCGGGCCGGTTGTTGATCACCAGCGCGAAGCCAGAAGCAGCAGCCTCGGCAACATCCTCCAAACTGATCTGCGGGCTGGTAAAGACGGTTTCAGTAAGCTTGCGGAACATGGCCCTTTATCCTTTGCTTCCAGCGCGTGCCCGCTGCCGACGGTTTCTGGATATGATGTTGAGAGATTCGACTGCCGCGGCAAATGCCATCGCAGCATAGATATAGGCCTTGGGGATGTGGATACCAAAGCCATCGGCGACCAGTACTAACCCGATCATCAGCAGGAAGGCCAGCGCCAGCATCACCACGGTCGGGTTCTTTTCGATAAACTTCGCCAGCGGATCCGCCGCGACCAGCATGATCAGCACGGTGATTACCACTGCAGCGATCATCACCGGCACATCATCGGTCATGCCAACGGCGGTGAGGATTGAATCGATCGAGAACACCAGATCAAGTGCGATGATCTGAGCAATCGCCGAGGCAAAGCTGATCACCGCGCTGCCCTTGTCATGATCGAGCAGTTCGCCGCTATCCCCTTCGGGATCGATATTGTGATGTATTTCCTTTGTCGCCTTCCACAACAGGAACAGCCCGCCGGAAATCAGGATCAAATCTCTGCCTGAAAAAGCAGTTTCAAAACCCGGTTCGCCATGCGGCCCCACCGCACCGGCAATCCCCAGATCGATCAGCGGTGCCTGCAGCTTGACGATCCAGCCGATCAGCAGCAGCAACGCGATCCGCATGCCGAGCGCCAGAAATAGCCCGATCCGCCGTGCGCGCTGGCGCATCTCAGGCGGCAACTTGTTCGATAGAACCGCGACGAAAACCAGATTGTCGATCCCGAGGACAATCTCGAGCGTGATCAAAGTAAATAGCGCGATCCATGTCGCGGGATTGGCGAGCAGTGTAATGATGTCCATGCGCAGACATCTGCCAATCGTGTCCGCCGCTGGCAAGCGCTGAGAACTGATATCGCCGCGCCCAGTGCAGAAATGTCACGTCGGGCCTCTCGATGAGCTATCCATCGGAATCCGTTCGCACTTGTGGATAAATTGCGTTATGTTCGACGTGCTGAGAAAAGCACCGATTGAAGAATCGCTGCTTTTCCTGTCGCCCCGCGGGCTTCGTCCGCACCGCGCGGGCAGGTTAGGCGGGACGAAACAAGGGTATCAAGGGTTTTATGGGTTTCGATAGAGGACGTCGCGGCCGGGGGCGCGACAAGAGGGACGGTTTCGGCGAAGAAGGCGGCTTTGATCCCTTCGTGGGCGGTGGTGACCGGTCTGGCGGCGGAGATCGCTTTGGCGGCGGCAGTGGCGGCGGCGGCGACAGGTTCGGCGGTGGCGGAGCCTCGCGTGGCGGCTTTGGCGGCGGTGGTGGCGGCGGCTTTGGTGCCCCACGTCCATCTGGCGGCGGCGGC
>JANNZB010000203.1:0-3182 GCA_031410395.1 Novosphingobium sp. | reverse complement strand
GTGCTCCCCGCCGATGCGCTCGGGCCTGATGGCCATCCGGCCCAAGGCGGATTTCTGCCTCCGGTGGCATTGCCGCGCCGGATGTGGGCAGGCGGGCGCATCAAGTTCATCGCGCCGCTGGTGTTGGGCGAGCAAGTCACTCGGCTCTCAACGATCAAATCGATCACCGCAAAGAGCGGCAAGAGCGGCGATCTGATTTTTGTCACGGTTGAACACCGAGTTTCCGGGGCTGACGGCCTCGCGCTGATCGAGGAGCAGGATCTTGTCTATAAGGGTGAAACTGCCCCCGGTGCGATTGCCGCGCCTGCCACTTCCGGCCCTGCACCCACCGCACCGTGGCAGGCGCAGATCGTGCCTGATTCTGTGCTGTTGTTCCGCTATTCAGCGCTGACTTTGAATGGCCACCGGATCCATTATGATTTGCCCTATGCGCAAGATGTGGAGGCCTATCCTGGCCTGGTCGTCCACGGTCCATTGCAGGCGACACTGCTCGCTGATCTTGCAACGGCCTCGCTGGGCAAGCCGCTCGCTAGCTTTAATTTTCGGGGGCAAGTTCCCGCCTTCGCCGGAACACGGCTCGATATCTGTGGCGCGCCTGCTGAAAGTGGGGGCTCATTCTGGTCCGAGCAATCGGGCGTAAAAAACATGGTGGCCACGGTCACCGTCGCTTGACCTGCTGCAGGTAAGCTGGTGCGTTCAGCTGTCCGTTTGCAAGTTGCAGAAAAAGGATTTCCGTGGCCCACGTCTTCACTCTGCCTGAACGCCCCGCCGCAGCGATTGCTTGTACGGACGCGACGTTTCCTGTCAGGCGCATCATCTGCATCGGACGCAACTATGAAGCGCATGCCCGCGAGATGGGCAGCGATCCAAACCGCGAGCCACCGTTCTACTTCACCAAATGGTCCGATGCGCTGGCACCCAATGGCGCGATATTGCCCTATCCTCCCCAATCGGCGAACTACCATTTCGAGGCCGAACTGGTAGTCGCGATTGGCTGCGAAGGAGCACAGGTGAGCGCGGAGAACGCGCTTGATCTGGTCTTTGGCTATGCCGCCGGGCTCGATATGACGCGGCGCGACTTGCAGTTCGAAGCGCGTGATGTCGGCCGTCCTTGGGATGCCAGCAAAAACTTCGCCTATTCCGCTCCGATGGCGGCAATCAGGCCGGCGGACAAGGGCCATATATCGTCGGGGTCGATCCAGCTGCTGGTCAACGATGAAATCAAGCAAGACGCTGACATCAGCGATCTGATCTGGAACTGCGCCGAAACCATTGCCCATGTAAGCCGGTTCGAACGTCTGCTGCCGGGCGACCTGATCTTCACCGGCACGCCGGCAGGCGTCGGCCCGGTAGTTCCCGGCGATATTATCGATGTAACCATTGCCGGGCTCACCCCGCTGCGGGTGACAATCGGCACAAAAGAAAGCGCCTTCGCATGATTCTCCACGATTTCCCGCTATCGTCTGCGGCCTATCGGGTCCGCATCGTTCTCAACCTCAAAGGCCTTGCCTACGAAAATCGCAACCACGCGCTGCGCGAAGGCGAGCAACGCGCACCCGATTATCTTGAGGTCAATCCCGCGGGCCTGGTACCGGCCTTGGAGGTGGAAGGCTTGCGGCTCGGCCAGAGCATCGCAATTATCGACTATCTTGACAGCATCGCGCCGGTGCCACGGATGATTCCCGCCGAACCGGCCGAGCGCGCCAAGGCTTTGGAAATGGCGCTGACAATCGCCTGCGACATCCATCCGCTGAACAATTTGCGCGTCCTGAAGTATCTTCAGCACGAAATGGCGCAGGACAAATCGGCAGTGGACACCTGGTACTGGCATTGGCTGGCAGCAGGTTTCACGACACTCGAAACGCTGCTGCCCGATAGCCAGTTTGCCGGGGGTGATACGCCCAATAT
Source organism: Novosphingobium sp. (assembly GCA_031410395.1). GTDB lineage: Bacteria > Pseudomonadota > Alphaproteobacteria > Sphingomonadales > Sphingomonadaceae > Novosphingobium. The sequence continues at coordinate 1,274 of JANNZB010000203.1, read as the reverse complement.
CGTCGATGCCTGTCTTGTCCCGCAGGTGTATAATGCGCGGCGGTTCGCATTTGATTTGCAGCCCTTCCCGCAACTGACCGCGATGGCTGACCGTGCGCTTGAATTGCCTGCCTTTGCGAAGGCCGCGCCGCCGCCACTTTGATTGCAAGGGACTGGCTGGGGCGGCAGGATTCGAACCTGCGAATGGCGGCATCAAAAGCCGCTGCCTTACCACTTGGCGACGCCCCAACAGCGTGGATGCGCGCCACTAGCCTTGCGGCGCGCCGAATGGAAGTGCTTTCAATCGATCTTTAGCGCCTGCGCCATGAAGGCGAGTTGTTCACCGAGTAGTTCATGCGCTTCGGGCGCCGAGTGGGCAAGGCCGCGGCACATCGCTTCCCACACATGCAGTTCGGCGCGCACCCGCGCATTGCGCAGCGTACGGTGCAGGCGGACGGTGTCTGAGAGCAGCAGATCACGAGTGCCCGATGTCAGCACGGTTGGCGGAAAACCCTTGGTGAAATCGGCGAACAGAGGCGAGACCAACGGGTCCAACAAATCGTGCCAACCCGAATAGAGCGCGGGCATCCAGTCCGAACCGCGTTTGAGCACAACGTCGATTTCGGCATTGGTGGTGAACGTATCGCCGAGCTGGCGCAGGTCAGACACCGGCGAATGCAGAATGCAGGCGGCGGGGAGCGGCAGGCCGATGTCGCGCGCTTTCAGGATGGTGGTGACGGCAAGGTTCGCGCCGGCTGATCCGCCATACACTGCAATGTGCTCAGGTTTGAAGCGTTTGAGCAGTAGCTGAAACGCCTCAACGCAATCATCGAGCCCGGCCGGGAACGGATGATCCGGCGGCATCCGGTAATCGACCGATGCGGTCCACAGCCCGGCCATATCGGCGATCTGCATTGCTGCCAGCATCGCCGCCTCACCGCCGCCAACGATGAAGGCTCCGCCGTGGATATAGAGCACTGCGCGATCTTCGGCGATCACGCCATGCAACAATTCTTAGGATTTTCTGGGAATATTGGTGGATCTATACCTGGAGTTGAAGGCAGTGTAGGCATCAATGGCGAAGGGGTCAGCAGCAGTGTGGGCACCGCATTTGGTGCTGGCGCGACTGCTGGCGTAACATACACCTCGGAGGTGGTCGAATTGGTTTGAAAACCGTTTTGTTAGCTTTTATAATTATAGTCATAGCGTTCATTTTTATCGCGGCCATCTCGTTAGGATTTATTTCCGATCATGCGCCGTAAAGGTGCTGTCGGTCTAATCGCAACTCGTCTCCG
>JANNZB010000202.1:0-7280 GCA_031410395.1 Novosphingobium sp. | reverse complement strand
CGCCGCCAACCGCGATCCGCGCCGGTTCGATAATCCCGGCGAATTCATTCTCGGGCGGCCCAAAATCAAGGAGCATGTCGGCTTCGGTCGCGGCCCACACACCTGCATCGGCGCGACGCTGGCGCGGCGCGAGGTGGCGGTTTCCATTGAGCGACTGCTCGCAAGAATGGGTAATATTCGCCTCTCGCCCGAACATCATGGCGAGGCCGGTGACTGGCACTTCCAGCGCGACCCGACCTATGTGCTCAATTCGCTATCGAGCCTGCATCTGGAGTTTGATCCACAATGAGCACGCAAGCCGCAACCGACCTCGCGCAACGCGATTTCTTCACCGATCACGCGGTGCTGCTCGATCCCTATGCCTATTTCGAGGCGATACGGGCAGACGGCCCGGTGTTCCGGATGCCGATGCGCGATGTCGTTATCGTCACCGGCCATAAGGAAGGCATTGATGTTCTGCTCAACACGAAAGACTTTTCCTCGATCATCAATCCCGAGCCGCTCGCCCCGCTGAGCTTTGAGCCTGAGGGTGATGATATCAGCGAGCAGATCGCTAATGCCAAAGTGGCAAACCCGGCGCTGGAACTGCTGGTCACCTATGATGGTGATCGCCACACGGCGGCGCGCGCTCTGCTCAATCCGCTGTTCATCCCCTCGCGGCTCAAGGCCAATGAGGCGTTCATGCGCAGCTATGCCGATGACATGGTTCGCGAAATGGTCGCCAAGGGTGCCTGCGAGCTGATCAACGAAGTCGCGACGCCCTATGTCACCATGGTCGTCGCCGATCTGCTCGGCGTCCCCGAAGATGATCGCCAGAAATTTCGCGACGTGATTGATGCGGGTCCGCCGCCAGGGAATATGGATACCGCCGATGCCGAACAAGGTGTGCCGAAAGGCAGCAGCGCGCTGATGTTCATGGCCGGGTTTTTCTTCCAATACCTCGCCGAACGCCGCGCCGCACCGCGCGATGACGTGATGACCGAACTGGCGCTGGCAAAATATCCTGATGGCACCACGCCCGATCTGGTAGAGGCGGTGAAATCGGCGATGTTCCTGTTTGCCGCCGGGCAGGACACATCGGCCAAGCTGATCGGCAACGCGATGCGCATTCTGTGCGAGCGGCATGATTTGCAGCAGCAATTGCGCGAGGACCGCACACTGGTTCCCGCCTTTCTGGAAGAGGTGATGCGCCTTGAAGGTTCGACCAAGGCAACCTTCCGGCTATCAAAGCGCAAGACTACGATTGGTGATTTTGAAATTCCAGCCGGGCAACGCGTGGTGATCGCGTTGCCAGCTGCCAACCGTGATCCGCGCCGCTGGGACGATCCAGCCGAATTCCGTATGGGCCGGCCGCGGATCAAGGAGCACATTGGCTTTGGCCGCGGCGCGCATACCTGCGTCGGCGCGCCGCTTGCGAGGGTTGAAGTGGCGGTGATTTTTGACCGCTTTCTTGAGCTCACCTCGGCGATCCGGCTGTCAGAGGCCCATCACGGTGCGGCCCAATCGCGGCAGATCGATTATGAGCCGAGCTACATCATTCGCGGCCTGGCAAACTTGCATGTGGAATTCGATCCCGCCTGATCAGGTGCGCCGCCGCCGCCGAAACAGCAGCGCCGCGCCCAGCATTGACGAAACCAGTGCCATGCTGCCCAGCACGATTAACCCATGGGTTGTGGGCGTGCTCCCGGTTTTTGAGGTCCATGATGTACAGGCCCCACAGCAGATCATTGGCCCGCCACCAACGCGTGCGCAGCGCCATCACCTCCCCGCTGTCAGCATCGATGTAAAGGTGGGTGCCATCGCCAAATGTTGCCTGCCAAGATGGTCGTGGTTTGCGCAGATCGAGCGGGGCCTTATCACCTGCGAAATGGATCACTGTTTGCAGCGCAGCTTTGCCAGCGAAAACTGACTGCGCGATGCGGCGTGCCTCAGCTTCATCAACCCCGGCTATCATCGCGCCAGTCCGGGCCTCGAACCGCCGGACCGATTTGTCCGCCGTAGTGACGATCCACACCGGGCGTCCCGCCTGATCGATCAAAGCCACCTTGGCGACAGTGCCGGTCAGTGTTGGAAATGTGAGCCCGGCGGCTCGAACCGGAACGGCGGATCGCCGCAGATCTTCTCCGCGCACCTCCTCGATCGGGCGCGCAGCCATGAACAGCCCGCTGACTATCCACAGCACGATCGGCAGAGCGGCCACACCCAGCCGAGCCAGATGTGCCAGCGGGCAAACCGCCGCATCAGCTGGGCGCGAATTGGCTTATTCCTCAACCAGTTCCTGCAACCGGTCCTTCAACGCCTGAATGCGGTTGGCGGCCTCGGTATAGGTTTCCATTTCTTCGCGGCGGGTGTTGCCGCGCGCTTCCTTTGCCGCTTCGACATAGCCTTCCTGATCCGCCTCGAGCGCATCGATAAGCATTTCGAGTTCGTCCTGGTTGAGCTTGATTGAAACTGCGTCTGCCATTGGGTATTCCTGCTACTAGATAGGGATTGGTCTAAACGTGGATCGCTTTGCCGGTCACCGCCATCGCCGCTTCCTTTATGGCTTCGGCATGGGTGGGGTGCGCGTGGCAGGTGTAGGCGATGTCTTCCGATGTCGCGCCGAATTCCATCGCCACGCAGGCCTCGGCGATCATCGTTCCGGCCACGCTGGCGATGCACCACACGCCGAGCACGCGGTCAGTCTTGGCATCGGCGATCACTTTGACGAAGCCATCAGGCTCGTGGTTGGTTTTCGCGCGGCTGTTGGCGAGCATCGGGAACTTGCCGACCTTGATCTCACCGCGTTCTTTGGCCTGGTCTTCGGTGAGGCCCACGCCGGCAATCTCGGGCCAGGTATAGACCACGCCGGGGATGACATCGTGGTTCACAATCCCGGTAAGGCCCGCGATGTTTTCGGCCACGGCAATGCCCTCATCTTCGGCCTTGTGCGCGAGCATCGGACCGGGAACGACATCGCCGATAGCCCAGACACCGGGAACCGACGTGCGGAATTCGTGGTCGATCCCAATCTGTCCGCGCGCATTGGTGGCAAGGCCAGCCTTATCGAGCGCCAGTCCTTCGGTGTTCGGACGGCGGCCGATGGAGACGAGCACGCAATCGGCCTCCAAACTCTCCGCCACTCCGCCTGCTGATGGCTCCAAAGTCAACTTCGCCTTGCTGCCTTTGACCGCAACGCCGGTAACCTTGGTCGAAAGCCTGAGCGTCATGCCCTGCTTTTTGAAGATCTTGGCGGCTTCCTTGCGCACGTCCATATCCATGCCGGGGAGCAGCTGATCGAGGAATTCGACGACGATCACTTCTGCGCCGAGTCGCCGCCAGACCGAGCCCAGTTCCAGCCCGATCACCCCGCCGCCGATCACCACCATGCGCTTTGGCACCTTGGGCAGTTTGAGCGCGCTGGTGCTGTCAACCACGACCTTGTGGTCAATAGTGACGCCGGGGAGTGGCGTGACGCTCGATCCGGTGGCGATGACGATGTTCTTGGCGCGAATGGGCCTGCCAGCAACGCTCACCGTGTCGGCGTTGGTGAAGGCGGCATAGCCCCTCAGCCATTCAATCTTGTTTTTCTTGAACAGGAATTCGATTCCGCCGGTCAACTGCTTCACCGCCTCCAAACGCTGTGCGTGCATCACCGGCAAGTTGAGCTTTGGTGTAACCTCAACCCCCATCTTCGCCATCGTGCCATTGGCCGCCGCGTCGAAATATTCCGAGGCATGGAGCATCGCCTTGGAGGGAATGCACCCGACATTAAGGCAAGTCCCCCCCAACGTCTCGCGCCCCTCGGCACAAGCCACCTTCAGCCCCAGCTGCGCCGCGCGGATCGCCGCGACATAGCCGCCGGGCCCAGCGCCGATGATGAGGACGTCGTAGTCGTATTCTTGTGACATTGGGCTATCCAAATATCTATTTGCAGGATGAAAACATCAAAAAAACAAAATTCATAGAGATCGTCAAAGAGAGCAAAATATTCACACCGGAGGGAATTCTGCTCCAACCTCTTTCAGACCACTCAATTTTTTGTACGGCGTGAGGGTCTGGTTCTAATAATAGGTTTCCATTATTTTTAGATTTGAGATCATTGTAAAAGTCTATTAAAGTTTTCTGATGCATTTTCTCATTTTGAAGGTACTCATTCACCTGATATAAGGCGTAAAACCCAATACCTGTGAGCGGAAAAATAAAATACAAGTTTGTCAGATTTGCATTTGACTCTGCGTATTTTAAAATAAGAATTGCAATTGCTGCGATTATTGCTGAGATAAATGTAACTAAGATTGTCAAATACTTGGTGAACATCTCATCGGAGTGTTCATGGTGTAAGCGCAGACGGTCGTAAATCGCAACCGGCTTTTCATCGTCCGTCATGGCAAATCTCACAAATCAATCAGCAGCCGGGTCGGGTCTTCTATCGCTTCCATGATGATCTTCAAAGCCGTTACCGCCTCGCGTCCATCAATGATCCGGTGGTCATAGCTCATCGCGATATACATCATCGGGCGGATAACAATCTGGCCATCGCGCACAACCGCGCGGTCTTCAATCCGGTGCAGGCCGAGTACGGCGCTTTGTGGGGGATTGATGATCGGGGTGGACATCAGGCTGCCGAACACCCCGCCGTTGGAGATGGTGAAGGTGCCGCCCTTCATGTCTTCCATGGTGAGAGCGCCTTCTTTGGCGGCTTTGCCATAGTTCGCGATGGCCTTTTCAATGCCGGCAAACGAGAGATCCTGACAATCGCGAACCACCGGCACGACAAGGCCATTGGGTCCAGAAACCGCGACCGAAATATCGACGTAATCGTGATAGATGATCTCGTCGCCCTCAATATAGGCGTTGACCGAGGGTACGTCTTTCAGCGCGAGGCAGGCGGCCTTGGCGAAAAAGCCCATGAAACCGAGCCGTGTGCCATGCTTCTTTTCGAACAGGTCCCTGTACTTTTCACGTGCGGCGATGACCGCGGACATATCAACGTCGTTGAAGGTGGTGAGCAGCGCTGCGGTTTGCTGCGCTTCTTTCAGGCGGCGGGCGATGGTCTGGCGCAGACGGGTCATTTTGACGCGTTCTTCGCGGCGGGCTGAGGTGGGTGCGCGGCCTTCGACAGGCTCAGGTTGAGCGGGTGTGGTGGGTGGTGCGGATGTCGCAGGGGCGAGGGCCGTGGGTTTTGCAGCAGCCGCGCTCAGCACATCTTCCTTGGTGATGCGGCCGTCCTTGCCGGTGCCCTTGATGTTCGCCGGATCAATGCCGTTTTCGAGCACCGCGCGGCGCACGGCTGGGGAGAGTGTTACCGGATCGCCGCTCGCAGGTTCAGGTGCAGGCGCAGCGGCGGGCTTCGCAGCCGGGGCAGGGGCCGGAGCAGATACCGCAGCCACCGCACCGGAACCCGCCTCAATAGTGGTGATCAGCGCGCCGACGTTCACGGTATCGCCCTCTTTCACCAGATGCGCGCCCATCACGCCGGCAACCGGGGCCATAACCTCGATCGCCACCTTGTCGGTTTCGAGGCTGGCGATGGGTTCATCCACCGCAACCGCTTCGTCCGGCTGCTTGAGCCACTGGCCGATTGAGGCTTCGGAAACAGATTCGCCCAGCACGGGCACTTTGACTTCAACGGTCATGGCTTTTCCTCAGGCCTTCTTCTGGCGGCGGATTTCGGAACGGACGGACAGGCCCAGCGCGTCGGCGACGAGCGCGCCCTGCTCGGACTGATGGCGTTTGGCGAGCCCGGTGGCGGGTGATGCCGATGCAGTGCGCCCGGCATAACGTGCGCGGGCAATCTTACTCTTTGCAGCGGCCAGCGCCTCTTCGATCTCCGGTTCAACAAAGAACCAGGCGCCGTTGTTCTTCGGCTCTTCCTGGCACCAGACGACTTCCTCCAGCGCGGTCATTCGCGCCAGACGTTTCGCAAGCGGCTCGCCGGGGAACGGATAGAGCTGTTCAAGCCGGACGATCTGCGTGTCCTCAATACCGGCGGCATCGCGCGCTTCGAACAGGTCGTACGAGACCTTGCCCGAACACAGCACCAGCCGCTTGGTCAGCGCATCGACCGGGCCTTTGACGTCCGAAAGGATGCGCATGAAGTGCCCATCGCCGATGAATTCGCTCGCCTTCGATTTCGCCATCGGATGGCGCAGCAAGGACTTCGGCGTCATGATGATTAGCGGCTTGCGGAACGAACGGTGCATCTGGCGGCGCAGCACGTGGAAATAATTCGCCGGCGTGGTGATATTGCACACCTGAATGTTGTCCTGCGCGCAAAGCTGAAGGAAGCGTTCGAGCCGCGCCGATGAATGCTCCGGCCCCTGTCCCTCATAGCCATGCGGCAGCAGCAGCACGAGGCCATTGGCGCGCAGCCACTTGCTTTCGCTTGAGGCTATGTATTGATCGATCACGATCTGCGCGCCGTTAGCAAAATCGCCGAACTGCGCTTCCCACAGCACCAGCGTTTTCGGATCGGCGCTGGCGTAGCCCCATTCAAAGCCGAGCACGCCATATTCGCTGAGCGTCGAATCATGCACTTCAAAACGCCCGTGGGGGAGCGTGGAGAGCGGAATGTATTTGTGCTCATCGGTCTGATCGACCCACACCGCATGGCGCTGGCTGAAAGTGCCGCGACCCGAATCCTGGCCCGAAAGCCGCACCGCATAGCCTTCGCTGACGAGGGACCCATAGGCCAGTGCCTCACCGGTCGCCCAGTCAAAGCCTTCGCCGGTCTTGAACATCTCGCGCTTGGCATCGAGCACCCGGGACAGCGTCTTGTGAACTTCCAGCCCTTCAGGAACCTTGGTCAAAGTGCGGCCTAGGCTGTCAAACAACTTGCCCTCGATACCGGTGGGCACATTGCGCCGCGCGGTTTCGGGATCGACCGGCTTGGTAAAGCCAGACCAGCGTCCACCGAACCAGTCGGCCTCATTGGCCTTGTAGCTCGCCCCGGCGGTGAACTGTTCTTCAAGGTGGGCAACGAACGACGTTTCGAATTCGCCAAGGCCGCCCGCGCTGATCACGCCCTGCGCCTCCAGCCGCGCTGCGTAAAGCGCACTCACCGGCGGATGCTGGCGGATGCGGGCATACATCAGCGGCTGAGTGAAGCCGGGCTCGTCGCCCTCGTTGTGGCCAAAGCGGCGATAGCACCACATATCGATCACCACATCGCGGCCAAATTTCTGCCGGTAATCAATCGCCAGTTTGCAGGCGAAAGTCACCGCCTCGGGATCATCGCCGTTGACGTGGATAATCGGCGCCATCACGCCCTTGGCGACGTCTGAGGGATAGGGTGATCC
>JANNZB010000201.1:0-3040 GCA_031410395.1 Novosphingobium sp. | reverse complement strand
CGGGTGGGGGAGCGGGCCGGTGCCGTTTCTGATTCAGCTTTGCTGAATCAGACTCGAGGCTGATCGCGACCCATGCACGTTTACCTCCCTATCGCCAACCTTGCGGTCAATGTGCTCGTTATTGTCGGGCTGGGTCTGTTGACGGGCTTGCTTTCGGGCATGTTCGGCGTCGGCGGTGGGTTTCTGACAACACCGCTGCTGATCTTCTATGGCATTCCGCCGACCGTTGCCGCAGCCTCTGCCGCCAGCCAGGTGACCGGCGCCAGCGTCTCAGGCGTGTTTGCGCATAGCAAGCGCGGCGGTGTCGATTACCAGATGGGCGCGGTGATGGTGGCGGGCGGCATTCTCGGCACGCTGATTGGCGCATTCCTGTTCAACCTGTTCACCGCGTTCGGCCAGATCGATACGCTGATCAACATGCTCTACGTGATCATGCTCGGCGGCATCGGCAGCTTCATGGCGCGCGATGCCTGGCGTGAAATTCAGGCACAGCGCATCGGCCAGCCTTTGCCAGCGCGCAAACGCCGCCACCATCCGCTGGTAGCCAGCCTGCCGCTGCGCTGGCGGTTTTATCGCTCCGGCCTTTACATCTCGCCGCTGGCACCCCTGATACTCGGCATATTTACCGGAATTCTGACGATGCTGATGGGCATCGGCGGCGGCTTCGTTCTGGTCCCGGCGATGCTCTATATTTTGGGGATGAGCGGCAATGTTGTGGTCGGTACTTCGCTGTTCCAGATCCTTTTCACCACGATAGCCACCACGCTGATGCATTCGATCACCACCCATGCGGTCGATATCGTGCTCGCCAGTTTACTGCTGCTTGGATCTGTTACCGGTGCGCAGCTGGGCGTACGGCTGGCGATGCAAATTCCGGCAGAAAGGCTGCGAATGGTGCTGGCAGCGCTGGTGCTGATCATCGCTATCCGCATGGCGCTCGGACTCACTTACCGGCCCGAAGCGCTGTTCATCGTTACGCCGCTATGAAACGTTTGTTCGCCCTGTTGTGTCTGCTGATGCTCGGCGGGGCGAATGATCCCATTCTGGTGCCCGAAGTCAGCCAGCATGATGTTGAGGTGCGGCAGGGCTTTATCGGCACTGAGCTTATCCTTTACGGCGCAATCCTTGATCCACAGGGAATCCGCGCCGGACGGGACTATGATATAGTCGTGGTTCTCAAAGGGCCGACAAATTCGATCCGGGTGCGTGAAAAGCAGCGGATTGCCGGGTTCTGGGTCAACGGCGCGAGCAGCGACTTCCGCTCCGCCCCCGGATACTATGCAGTCGCATCGAGTCGCCCAATCAAGGACATCGTTGATGACCGCACTGCAGCGATTTATGAAATGGGGCTGCCATTCATCCAGCTCTCGCCAATCGGGGCGATCGATCAGGCCAAACAAGACAGGTTCTCCGCGGGACTGGTGACGATCATGCGCAAGGATGCGCTCTATCAGCAAGATGATCACGGCGTTTCGGTGAATGAACAGGTGCTCTATCAGGCGCGCATTGCCCTGCCATCGAGCGTACCCACCGGAACCTATACCGCCGAAACTCTGGCGGTGCGCAACGGCCACGTTGTTGCCTCTGCCTTGGCACATGTTGAAGTCACCAAGCGTGGTTTCGAACGCATCATCGCCGATTTCGCGCGGAAATTCGGGCTGATCTACGGGTTTCTTGCGGTGGCCGTTGCGGTGGGGATGGGATTGGGAGCAGGGCGCTTATTCAGCCGATTTTAGTCCAATCTTAACCCGTTAACCCTAGATCACGAGGGTACTGTGCACGGGTGAGATTGCTGATTATGTCGGATATGCATTCCAACGGGTTCGAGACGGCCAGGCCTGCCGAGCATGATGACCTTGCCCATCAGGGCCAGATCTCTGCCTTCGACAATGCGCTTGAACCCATCGGAGTTGTCCAGGAAATTGCCGGTTCGACCTCGGCAATTGCACTCGATCTGCAGCGTCTGATCGCGTGCTCAACCGATACTGACCCATCAATTGCTCTTTCAGGTCAGGTTGGCAGCCAGATCAAGATCCGCGTCAATCGTGGCTGGCTGCTCGCTTCGGTCCGCACCCAGCGTCATGATCCGAACGTACCTGGCGGCATCCACGCCCAGATTGATTTCCTTGGCGAGGGCGACGAGGAGCGGCTCACCGGGCGCATTCACGGCTTCCGCCGAGGGGTTACGCAGTATCCGATCCCCGGCGCGCTGGTCTATCCCGCGACCAGCAACGACATGCGGCAGATCTACGCTTCTGATGGACGTTCCTCAATCCAGATAGGCACGGTCTATCCCACGCGGGATATCCGCGCCGGGCTCTATATCGATGCCTTTCTCGGCAAGCACTTCGCGCTGCTCGGATCGACCGGCACCGGCAAATCAACCAGCGCCGCGCTGTTGCTGCACCGCATTTGCGAAACCGCGCCCGAAGGGCACATCGTGATGATTGATCCGCACGGTGAATATGCCAATGCGTTTCGCACCACAGGCAAGGTGTTTGACGTGTCGAACCTCGCAATGCCCTATTGGCTGATGAACTTTGAAGAGCACTGTGAAACCATGCTCACCTCTATGGGTGAACAGCGGCAGGAAGATGCAGACATTCTCGCCCGATGCCTGTTGCAGGCACGCAGCAAGAACCGTCTTGCCGACGCGATGGGGCGTATCACGGTGGATTCGCCGATTCCCTATGTGCTGTCAGATCTGACCAACGTGCTGCAGGTTGAGGCTGGAAAACTCGACAAAGCGACCACATCGGCACCGTTCATCCGGCTCAAGAACAAGATCGACGAGCTGCGCAATGATCCGCGCTATCAGTTCATGTTCTCAGGCATGCTGGTGACCGACACAATGGCCGATTTCATAGGACGCATCTTCCGTATGCCAGCCGATAGCAAACCGATCTCGATCATCGACGTATCGGGCGTGCCCTCGGAAATCACCTCGACCGTGGTCGCGGTGCTGGCGCGGCTGGTGTTCGACTATGCGATCTGGGGCCGCGATGAAAAGATGCGGCCGATCCTGCTGGTCTGCGAAGAA
>JANNZB010000200.1:0-5619 GCA_031410395.1 Novosphingobium sp. | reverse complement strand
CGGGGTTTCTTATTCCTCCCCGACACGGGGAGGGGGACCACCGCAGGTGGTGGAGGGGCACAGGCCCATATTCTTAAGGTTGCGGATGAGTGCCTTACGCTCCTTTCCCCTCCTCTTCAGGGGAGGGGCAACGCAGACTTGGCAGCTTTCTGCCTAGTCGAAGTAGGGTGGGGGCTGTCAGTTATGACCAACGCCGCGAATGGGGACAGCCCCCACCCCAACCCCTCTCCTGAAGAGGAGGGGCTTACTAGGTCACCCCTTCAAAACCCCGTCACCCCGGCCAATGTCGTCATCCTGAATTCATTTCAGGATCCATCCCGCCCAACGCCCGGTGCGCGAATTGATGCAATACGGCACCGTCTCGCTCCCTTGAACACACCGTGCCAGAACCACGATGGATGCTGAAACGAGTTCAGCATGACGATGTGGGTGAAGGTATGTGCAAATTAGCAGCCAGTTGCGTCCACGATGAAGAGCACCGGCTTGCCGCGCGATTCTGGCTCCCACCTGGCCACCAAGGCAGCCCGTAGGCCGTTCACAACAATAGCAGCGTTGAGCTTGGGGCGTCTGCGCTGTGGCGATCCGTTTCCGCGACCGGTTGGCATAGGAAACTCTAATACAGCCTCCCGTTGGCCATAAACGTGCCGCAACGAAACCGTCATGCCTCGCCATCCAGCAGTCGTGCACCATTGTGGCTCACGCTGAAGTTCCCATTCATATCGCTGGCCATCGACATCAATGACACCAGAAAGGCTGCGCGTGTGGAGCATGTCACGATTGTAGCACCGCTAGGATTGCTAATCACCCCCCAGCCAAACCCAAAAACGCCCCCGCATCCATAGGCTCAGCCCGCAAAAACCCCTGCCAGCAATCACACCCCTCAGCCTCCACCGCAGCCCGCTGCGCTTCAGTCTCAATCCCCTCGGCAATCACGCCCAGCCCCAGCGCCCGCGCCATCGCGACAATCGCCCGCAGCACGGCCAGATCGCGGGGGTCTTCGGCGATGCCATCAACCATAGCCCGATCCAGCTTCAAATAATCCAGCGGCAGCAGTTTCAAATACCGGAAGTTGCAAAACCCCGCGCCGAAATCATCGAGCGCGATCCGCATCCCTGCCGCCGACAGTGCCGCCAGCGATTGCCGCGCCAGTTCGATATCGCCCAGCAGCGCCTGTTCGGTAACCTCGAGCGTCACACGGCTCGCCGAAAATCCGCTCGCCTGTACAATCCCAGCCAGAACCGCAGCATAGTCATGCGCCGCCAGATCCGCCGCAGTGACGTTGATCGACAGCCGCAAGTGCTTCGGCCAAGCCGTGGCTAGCGCCAGCGCCATGGCGGCAATATGCTGCGATAGCTGCGCGACATGGTCCGCTCGCTCGGCAACGGCGAACAGCGCGGCGGCACCGATGCGGCCAAGCTGCGGATGCTCCCAGCGTGCCAGCGCCTCGGCCCCGGTGAGCCTATCGCCGGGCATGGCGAATTGCGGCTGAAACAGGATCGAAATTTCATCGCGGGCCATCGCCTTGAGCAAATCAGCCTCAAGCTGGGCGGCTGAGCGTCCGGGCCGGGTGGCAGCACCATCAATCCAGTGGACCCGCCGCGCGCGCGACGCGCCCTGCGCCTGCACCAGTCGGTCAATCACCGATCCCGCGTTCTCGCCCGATAGCGCCCGGATCAGCGCGATGCGCGGCAGCATTTGCATTGCGCCAATCGCGTGCGGCATGGGCCGTGCGATATACTCAGCAAGTCCCTGCCCGAACAGCGCCCAGCGCTCGCGGCTATGGCTCCCCCGCGCGGCGAGCAGGAAGCTCCCGCCGCCGAGCCGCGCCGCCAGCCAGTTCGAATCAAGCTCGGCCCCGGCGAAGTGGTGAATGCGTGCGGCAGCCTCGGCCAGCACCCCGTCCCCCGCCGCGCTGCCATAGGCAAGGTTGACCGTTTCGAGACGCGTGAGCGACAACAGCAGCGCGTGGACCTGGCCTTCCGCGAGCCACGTCTCAAGCCGCTGACGCGCGGCGTCAGCGCCGGGAAGCCCGGTCAAAGCATCGCGGCCCGCTTCGGCGGCTGAGTGGCGCAGCTGCTCCATCAATGCACCCTAGATGCAAACACGTTGCAAAACCCTCAATTATTGCCAAAGCGCGCCGCGCCCGATACGAGGCGCGGCATGGGCAGCCCGATGAAACTCGCACTTGTGGTGTCGCACACGGACAAGGCGCAGGACGGCGCGAGCGATTTGCGCGCCGCGCATGATTGGGTGGCGCTTGAGGACGCCGACGCCGTGGTGGTGGTCGGCGGCGATGGTTTCATGCTCCACGTGCTGCACGAAATGCTCGATGCCGGGCGCGTTGTACCGGTTTACGGGGTCAATCTCGGTACCGTTGGCTTCCTGATGAACCGTTTGAAATCAAAACGCTCGATCGCCGAACGCGTAGAACGCGCGCGGACCGTCGCCGTTATCCCGATGGAAATGGTGGCGACCAGCCGCGATGGCTCTGTCCACCGCCACTTCGCGATCAACGAAGTGTCGCTGCTGCGAGAAACCCGGATGACCGCTAAACTTGAGGTCAAGGTCAACGGCAAGGTCCGCATGGCTGAACTCGCGGGTGACGGCGTGTTGGTGGCGACGCCAGCGGGGTCAACCGCCTACAATCTTTCGGCAAATGGCCCGATCCTTCCGCTCGGTTGCGGCATGTTGGCACTCACTCCGCTCAACCCGTTCCGTCCCCGCCGCTGGAAAGGCGCGATCCTGCCTGACAGCGCAGAAGTAACCTTTACTGCGCGCGATCCGGAAATCCGCCCGGTAGCTGCGGTCGCCGATCAGAAGGAAGTCCGCGATATCGCCGAAGTGCGCATCACCATCGCCCGCGAACACCAGCTGACCTTGCTGTTCGATCCCGGCATGAGCCTCGAAGAGCGCATTTTTGCCGAGCAGTTCCTCGTCTGATTTTCCCCGCTTCCCCGGCTTGCCAAACCTTCCAGCACTGCTATAGGCGCTCCCCTGCCCATCGGGTTGCTCCCCGATAGCTCAGCGGTAGAGTAGGTGACTGTTAATCACTTGGTCGTAGGTTCGAATCCTACTCGGGGAGCCAGTTTCATTCCTGAAATGGCAAAAAAGCGTGGTTTTTGGCTGTAAGGACAAATTCTTCCCCACATTATTCCCCACAGTAAATCGGCCCACCCGCTCAAGATGCCAATGAAGACTGCGAGCTTGATGGCGATCTCAATCCACCAGCGCCGCCCCATGCGGTCCCACTCGATCTTGCCCGCTTGCTCAGCCATGTATTCACGTCCTTTCAACCCGCTCAGTGCTCATTGAAATGGTTTTCGATCATGGGGCACACGGACGATCCGCGCAACAAATTCAACGCTTAGTTTCCTTCATCGATCAAGCGACATAGTTCGCGAATGCGCGCCGCCACGGCCGTAGCCTCGGCAGATCGTGCTCCATGCTTCCAAGCATTGCGGTTGCCCCTAGGCGCGCCGCTTCCCCTTCCGCCGTGCAGCCGACAGCGCTTCGCCCCCTTGATCGCTGGACATTGGCAGGGGTTGCCCGAGCGCGTCCGGGCTAGGCGGCGCGGGAAATCATCGATGGCCTGCCTCGCCAATCCAGGAATCCATGGTTGTTCTGGAACTACTAGTATCACCGCCCGATGCGATGCATTCGGCATACCTGGGTCCAGATCATCGATCGGGCAGAGCTCGGCAAACTGCGCATCCATGACCTGCGCCACACCTTCGCCAGCCATGCCGCGATGAACAAGGAAACCTTGCCGATGATTGGCAGACTGCTTGGCCATGCCAAGCACCGATCAACTGCGCGTTACGCTCACCTTGACGATGGGCATCTGCTCGACGCCGCACAGCAGGTTGGTGACGTGATTGAGGGCCTTCTCGCATAGAAGCTAGTGCTTTCACCATGTCCGGCGACGGACAGCTTTTGTTGGACGATCCAGAAAATGCGTTTCTGAGGGCACAGCAACCAACTGCAATTGCTTGAACCCAATCTCCAGCAGATTACCCGTTTGATGGTTGCGACGAATGTCAAAAAAAAGTTTGACCCATTTTTCCCGATTCTCACGCTGAACAGATTGAGGGCGGAATAAGCGCCGCTCTCCTTCTGCAACCCGGGAGAATGCGCGATGGCCGAGTTTTACTATTCCAAGACCCCGGCAGGCGATGATCCTGCCGTAACGCACGGCCATGACAGCGGCAGCGCTATCAGCGGTTACCAGCAGCAGGTAACCGCCGCCAATGGCTGTGGCGATCCCTGCAAAGGGGGATGCGAATGGTACAACTGGTGCATCAAAGAACCACTGCATGGTGGTCCGCACCAGTGTGACAAGGGTCATGTTTGGTGAGCGTGCTTTTGCACGGCACCGCCAGCTCATGCGACAAAATCACGACATCCAAGGGGCAAACCGCCATGATCATTTCACGCAAAATCTTCACAAGCCGCAAGATCACCACACGCCTGGTCGGCGCATCGGCGTTGGCGCTGGTGGCCGCGTGGGCGAACCCGGCATTGGCGGCGTGCAGCAATATCGCACCTGTGACTGGCGAGACGTTGATCTGCGATGAAAGCAGCCCCAACCCTGATAATCGCGGGATTCATCGCGGGACATTGACTGCCAGCCTGCCTGACAGGGTAACTGTACGCGTGATCAATGACCCCAATGTTGCAGGCGCTGGGGGCGTAAGTTCGATTCACCTTGGCAGAGATGCGATCATAACGACCGATGCGGGCACCACCGTTGCTGCAAATAATTCGCGCGGTGACGGAGCCGCAATCGACATTGAATCGGGTAGCATCGACATCGCCGGCTCGGTGACCAGCACGGGCCCAGTCGGCCTAGGCACGGGTATCGACGTGGGGAATACCACTTTGTCACCGTCAGGTTCGACGGTCTTGATACGGGAAACTGGATCTGTGACCGCGAGTGGCGGGACTGCTGCGATAATTTTTCAAGGGTACACAGGAGGGTTAACTACAATTGACGGAACCGTTAATGCAACCGGCACGTGGCACCTTTTCGCCACCGATCCCATTGGCAGGCCCAATCAAAGGGGCGCGGCAGTTTATTTGCTCGGTGACGGTGCCCGGATCATTGTCGGTCGGACCGGTGCGGTTACCAGCGATGGTCAGCGCTTATCTGCCGTATGGGGCCGAGGGCCAAACGCGGTCATTGACATTGCCGGGAATGTCACTGCCCGAGGTCTGGACGCGGCTGCCGTTCGGGTCGGCGGTGACGACTTGATCAGTGCTGGCTCCACAAGGATCGCGGGCGGGCTGGTCACCATCCGCCCAACCGCCTTCGTCTCTGCGACGGCTACGCAAGGCGTCGGCGTCGAACTCGCTGGCGCGGGAGCCGCGCTGGTCGTTGAGGGCGGCGGTAGGGTGACATCAGATCTTTACATCGGGGTCACGTTGCTGCGCGGTGGCAGTGTGACCAATGCCGGGCGGGTTGAAAGCCTTGCCTTTGCGGCGGGAACTGCAGCGATCATGGCCGTATCGGGCGGCACCACCCATGTCGGCACCACGATCACCAATAGCGGCGAGATCGTCTCCGCTGGGCTCGCAATTGGGGTGGGCAGCGGCAATATCGATACAGTCACCGTCCGTAAC
>JANNZB010000199.1:0-1741 GCA_031410395.1 Novosphingobium sp. | reverse complement strand
CTAGACGGGATTGGACTGCGTTACCCTAGAATGCCCCTGTCTAGACTGCAGGGCCTCCCGTGGACCAAGCACTCACCGTGAAAGAGGTTGCGCTCCTCCTGCAGGTGGATGAGAAGACCGTCTATCGCCTGACGCAGAGGGGCGACCTGCCGGGATTCAAGGTGGCCGGGGCGTGGCGCTTCAAGCGGGCGGACATGGACGCCTGGGTTGAAAGACAGAAGACCGCAGTGAGAACTGCGTTCAGAGGCACCCCCAAAGACAAGAAGAAGGAGCGCAACTGATGCCTACCGCAAAGAAGTCCGGGCCCGTGTCCGCCCCGCCAAGAGCGGTCGATGTGTTTGTCGCTCCGTCGAAGCTGCGATTCGACATGAACAACCCTCGTTTCATCGACGGTCAGTTCAAGACCGAAGAAGAGGTCATAGAGCACCTGGTCGACGAGGCCGACGTGAACGAACTCGTTCAGTCAATTCTCTCCGCCGGATATGTGGACTACGAGCCGTTGATCGTCCTGGAGAAGGACAACACGGTCCTTGAGGGAAATCGTCGATTGGCGGCGCTTCGCCTCATTGGCACCCCGTCACTTCGACAGAAGATCAAGTATCAGTTGCCCACAATCGAGGGCGCCGAAGCGCCGCCTGAAACTGTTCGCGTTCGCTACGTCAAGAATCGGTCCGAGGCGCGTAGCTTCATTGGCTTCAAGCACATCAACGGACCATTCAAGTGGGATGCGCTCGCGAAGGCAAAGTACGCGGCCGAGTGGTTCAACGAAGGCGCCGACATTGCGACCATCAGCCGTACCCTGGGAGATGGTCACAACACCGTTCGCAGACTTGTGAATGGTTGGTACGCCCTGCAGCAGGCGCAGCAGGATGGCTTTGACGTCTCGAAGATTTCAAAGCGCAATTTTTCGTTTTCGCACCTCTACACCGCACTGACACGGGCATCCGTTCGTGACTACCTCGGAGTTGGTGATGAGGATGTGTCATCGCCTCCGCAGAAGAGCCCAATTCCAAAGTCGCATCAGCAGCAGCTTGGGCAGCTCATGTCTTGGTTGTACGGACAGGAGCACAAGAACGAACCGACTTTGATTCAAAGCCAGAATCCTGACTTGAACATCCTGAGCAAGGTGTTAGCGCACCCAGAGGGCAAGAAGATGCTGCTGGCGCAGCGTGATCTTCACGTTGCGTACGCTCGGGTAGAGCCCGCGTCCACGCGGTTTGAGGATGCGCTCATGAAGGCGGCAAAGCAGTGTGAGGACGCCAATGCACTATCTGGCGGCTTTGACGGAGACCCTACGCTAATGAAAGTAGCGGAAGGAATGCAGCGTACGGTTCGAAGCCTCAATGCTGCAATGAAGGACCGAGCCTCCCAGCGGACTGAAGAAGAACTCTGAATCATGCTGCTGGCGCCAACCGAGAACGATACACGCAGCGCACTTGCAGATTGGCTCGAACTGCACGCTCTGATTTCGAGTCGCAGGACATCCTCAAAGGGCGATCTGCTGAATGCGTTGGACATTGCCGACGATGATCGAGCCGGGCGCTTCTCTCATGATGACGAAACGGGTGAGACACTCGATCAGGGCATTCTTGAGGAGCCGCGAATGGCCTTGCTTGAGAAGGTCTTCGAGGAGCTTGAGTTTCGAGCTTCGTGCCTGGGCGAAAGCTACCCTTTCCAAGTTGATGCAAAGCGGCTTGTTGTACGCGCTGCCTTTCAGGTTGACGAGATTCACGCGGGCCAG
>JANNZB010000198.1:0-10030 GCA_031410395.1 Novosphingobium sp. | reverse complement strand
GAAAAGGCCTATCGGGATTACATTTCGGGCAATATGATCGGCACGCCCGAGGAACTGATCGAACACCACAAGCTGCGTCTTTCGATGGTGGGTGATTATGAAATGCTGTGCAATTTCAGTTTTGGCGGGCTGCCTTATGATGTAGTTTATGAACAGCTAAAGCTCTATGCGGACAAAGTGTTGCCGCATATCAAGGGGTAATACGTCGTCATCAGATGATCGTGACTAAGCTGTTCATCCGGGCTTCATGTTTACAGCCGTAGTCGATTACGTGTGTAGACGGGAGGCGAGTCGGGATGGCGGCGAATATGTCTGGCGAAGAAGCCGAGGTCGGCGAGCGCATCACCGATGCCGAACATGCGGTGATGGAAGCATTGTGGGTCCGCTCGCCGCTTTCCGCCACCGAGGTGGCTGATACTGTCGGGCGGGCGCGCGGGTGGGGGCTCGCAACGGTCAAGACGCTGCTCAGCCGCCTCGTGACCAAGCAGGCGATTGCTACCGAGCCTGATGGCCGCCGTTTCCTTTACACGCCGCTGATCGCCCGCAGTGATTACCTCGGCGGTGAATCGCGGCGGCTGGTTGACCGACTGTTCGGTGGCCGCGCCGCCCCGCTTTTTGCGCAACTGGCTGAGGCCGAGGCGCTGAGTGATGCCGATATTTCCGAGATTGAAGCACTGCTGAAGGAGCTGCGGAAATGAGCCCGTTCCTGATCGACACCCTGATTTACACCGGCGGACTAATGGTGCTGGTGCTTGTTCTGCGAGGGCCGGTTGCACGGTTGTTTGGCGCGCAGGCGGCCTATGCATTGTGGGCCTTGCCGCTGCTTCGCCTGCTGATTCCGCCGATTGAATTGCCGTCGAACTGGGCCCCGGTGCAGACTGCCGCGCCGATTCAAACTGTTGTGTACTCCGCCTCATATGCCGAGCCATTAGCCAACGCGCCCTTGTCGAATTTGCAAACCATCGCGATTGGCCTGTGGCTGGCGGGGGCCGCGCTTTTCCTCGCCATGCGGGTCGTCAGCTACCGGCAGATGCGTGCGCGGCTGCTCGAATTCGCCGAGCCAGCCGGTCAGGCGGGCAGGGTGCGGCTGGTTGAAACCCCCGCTGTCTCCGCACCGGTTGCCTTTGGCGTGTTTGACAAGGTGATTGCCCTTCCGCCTGGTTTTATGGCCTGGCCCGACCGCAAGGCGCGCGATTTTGCCTTGGCGCACGAGCTCGCGCATCACAGCGGGCATGACCTGCTGATCAACATTGCCGCGCAGCCGCTGCTCGCCTTGCACTGGTTCAATCCGCTCGCCTGGGCCGGATGGCGGGCGATGCGGCATGACCAAGAGGCCGCCTGCGATGCGCGAGTGCTGGCGGGGCAGGGGGGTGAGGCCAAGGCCGATTACGGCCGCCTGATCGCCAGTCTTGCCGGAGGGCCGCGTCTTGCTCTGACCGCCGCCATGGCCTGCCCCGTACTCGGAGAAAAGTCGATTATTCACCGCTTGAGGAGCCTGACTATGCCTGAACCTACTGCCATGCGCCGCCGCCTTGGCCGCGGACTGATCTGGGGGGCGGCGCTTGCCCTGCCGCTTACCGCCACTGTCGGTTACGCTGCGCCTGATCTGCCGCCTACTCCCGCCGTTCCGGCAGCGCCTGTCGCTCCGGCAGTGCCTACCTCTCCGGGTGCACCAACAGCGCCGCACATTGAAAAGCGCGTGATCTTCATCCAGCACATGGATGCGCATGGTAATCCGGCCAAAATGAAAACGCGGACGATCACGCATAATGGTAAAACGGTGACGATCAGCACCGATTCCGACATGACCGACGCGCAGATCGATGCAAAGCTGGCCGAGGTTGAGGCGCACCACGGCGCAATCATCATCGGTGGTGCCGCTGTTCCCGCTACTCCCGAGGTTCCCGGCACGCCGCACCGCGAGGTTCGCCGGATCATCACCAATACTGCCGATGGCAAAAGTCACGACCATGAAATGATGGCAATGGCGAAGGCCGATGGTTCAATGGCCTGCAGCGACAAGGGCGGCGCCACAACGGTTCAAACCAGCGATGCCGGCGGCGATCCCGCGCGCAAGATCGTCAAGATCAAGATCTGCCGGATGACGCATTCCAAGGGAACCGCGCTCACCGGATTGAAGAGCGCCCGCGACCGGATCGCCAATGACAAATCGATGTCGGACAAGATTCGCGCCGAAGTGGTGAAATCGCTCGATGAAGAAATTGCCAAGATGTCCAAGGACGGTTAGCCCCAATCCTTTGGTAGGCGGCGGGGACGGAGCAATCCTTCCTCGCCGTTGGCGTGTTCTGAAGTGGCCAACAACGGTTCGTCGATTTTCGCTTCCCAATGTTCGTTTTGTCGCTAATAAAGCACGACTCATCGTATGGAGGCGGGAAAATCATGGCACTTGGGCTGCGTAAGGAAAGATCACCGGGCATCCGCCTGCTGTTTGTCATGCTAATCGGCATGGTGCTGACGATCCCGCTGCTGATGACCTATGCGCTGGTTTATGACCGGCAAAATCAGGCCCAGACCGCGCAAACCGAGATCAATGCCGGATGGGGCGGGGCGCAGGTGCTGTCCGGTCCGCTGATCGCGGTGCCTTTCCGCACCACCCAGACCATGGTTGAAGATGTGGGCGGCAAACAGGTACGCCGGGCGATCGAGGTGGAAAAGATGTTCTACATCTCGCCGACCGAAAACCGTATTGCAACGCAGGTTGATCCGCAGGCGCGGGTGAAATCGATCTACAAGTCGGTACTCTATACCGCGCAGGTCAAAGGTGCGGCAACGTTTGCCCTGCCTGCTGACATCGAACGCTATGGCGTCACCCGCGAGCGGCTGATGTGGGACCGTGCGGAATTGCGCGTTGGTGCCTCCGACGCGCGCGGGCTGACCACTGGCGGCACGCTCAGCGCCAACGGCAAGCCGCTCGGCGTGCAGCCGGGCAAGGGGCCGGGCGCTTCGGGCGGACAGGGGTTTTTCGCTTTTCTGCCGTGGGACGGTCAGGGCGAGCTGACGATTGATTACGCGTTTGGGCTGCGTGGCGCACGTTCGCTCAGCCTAGTTCCGCGCGGCGGATCAACGGTGTGGGATGTCAAATCGAGTTGGGCCAGCCCCAGCTTCAATGGCGGAATTCTGCCCGACAAGCCGGTGATTTCGGACAAGGGGTTCACCGCGCATTTCGTCATCGACAAACTGGCGCTAGGCCAGCCGCCGGTGGGCATGGAAGACTATGGTGCGCCTGTGTGGGAGCGCGGCGCAGAGCCTTCAGCATCCCGCGACAACTATGCAATTGAAACGGCGGCTGCTTCAAGCGCGGGGAGCGTTTCTGCTGGCGGCGCGGCGGAAAACATCACCGGGCAAAGCCTTGCCGTCAGCGTCGATTTGATCGAACCAGTGAACCTTTATTCGAAGGTCAACCGCTCGGTGAAATACGGCTTCCTGTTCATCGGTTTCACCTTCCTCGCATTTTTTCTGTTTGACGTTGTGGGTGGGGCGCGGGTGGCTTCGGCTGAGTATCTGCTCACCGGGGCCGGACTGGTGCTGTTCTTTGTGATGCTGCTGGCCTTTGCCGAGCTGGTCGGTTTCACCGGTGCCTATGTGCTGGCGAGCGCGGCGATCATCGGACTGCTATCTGCCTACAGCGCCGCAGTGCTCAAAAGCTGGAAGCGCGGGCGATTTGTCGGGGCTCTGCTGGTCGGGCTCTATGCCCTGCTATTCGTGCTGCTCAACCTTGAGGCCTGGTCGCTGCTGATCGGATCGTTGCTGCTGTTCGCGGCGCTGTCAGCTGTGATGTACACCACGCGCAATGTTGATTGGGCAGCTGTGGGGAAGGGGAACGAGGTGGAGGCGGGTTAGAGCCTCAATCCCCTCCTCTTCAGGGTAGGGGTTACGCAGACTTGGCAGCGCGCTGCCTAGTCGCAGTGGGGTGGGGGTTGTCCGCTGGACGCATGCCGCAAGTAACGGACAGCCCCCACCCCAACCCCTCCCCTAAAGAGGAGGGGCCTTTCCTACCGCCACCTAAGCCGATCAGGCGTAAGCTGCGCCACGCTGCTGACCCCCATCAATTGCATGTCGCGTTCGATCTCGTCCTTCAGCAAGCCCACCGCGCGCTCAACCCCGGCAAAGCCAGCGGCGGCTAGCGCAAAGAGATACAACCGGCCGCCGCTGGCGCAGGACGCCCCGGCGGCAAGTGCTTTCAACACATGGGTGCCGCGTCGCACGCCGCCATCGCAGATAATCTCGATCTGGCCGCCCACTGCATTTGCGATTTCGCTGATCTGATCGAATGGCGCGCGGCTGCCATCGAGCTGGCGGCCGCCGTGGTTGGAAACCATGATGGCATCGGCACCAATTTCCACCGCGCGGCGGGCATCAGCAGGGCTCATCACGCCTTTGAGGCAGAATGTGCCGCCCCAGTCCTGCCGGATGCGCGCGGCGGTATCCCAGTTCATCGTTGTATCGAGCATATTTGAGAAATAGTCCTGGATCGATACCGATTTTCCCGTGCCCTCGGCAACGTGGCCATCAAGCTGGGGCAGGCGGAACTTCTCGCGGAAAACATAGTCCATCGCCCAGCGCGGCTTGGTGGCATAGGAAAGCAGCGAGCTTGGGGTGAAGGTCGGCGGGGATTTGAAGCCGGATCGCAGGCAACGCTCGCGCTTGCCCGAAACGATGGTGTCCACCGTCAGTGTCAGACAATCGAACGAGGCCGCCTGACAGCGCTCGATCATCGAGCGGTTGAGCCCCTGATCCTTGTGGACATAGAGCTGGAACATCTTCGGGCTGGAAACCCGCGCGGCGATTTCCTCGATGCTCACCGTTGCGAGGCTGGAGATACCGAACCACAGCCCGTATTTTTGCGCGACATCGGCCACCGCGCGCTCGCCCTGCCAGTGGAAAATCCGTTGCAGCGCGGTGGGGGAAAGGATCAGCGGCAGCGCAGATTTGCGCCCGAGGATCGTCACCGAAGTATCGATATCGGCCACGCCGGCCAGCACATCGGGCACCAGATCGCAGTCATCAAAAGCGGCGGTGTTGCGCGCCTTGGTCAGTTCGTCGTCGGCAGCGCCATCAATATAATCGAACACCGGCCACGGCAGGCGGCGGCGGGCGAGTTTGCGGAAATCATCGATATTATAGCAATCAGAAATCCGCATTATGCCGCCGTTCAGTGCCGCCTGTGTCTGGCCCTGCGCTTGCCCTTTTTGCTACGCGTTGCAACCTTTTCCGCTTGCAGCTCGTCGGCGGCCTTTAGCGCGACGGCCTGTTTGTCCTTGTTTTTGGGATCAGCAGCAGCATAGGCGGCGAGCACGCGGGCGGCATCAGCGTTACTGGCAGGCCGCGCCGGATAGGCACAGCCGCGCGCCAGACCCGTGCCTTTGAGGAATGATCTGCGGGCGCTTCCAGCCAGCACTGCGGCGCGCAACTTGCGGTCTTGCCCGTTAGCCCCGGAAATTTCGCGGATCACCCCTTGAAACGGGATGAACGCGCCAACAACCGATTGCGCAACGCGCCCGGCCTGCATCTTGGTTTTGTTGATCGCGTCAATGTCCAGATCATCGCCGAGCATCTGGTCTAGCGTAGTGACTGCGCTCGAAATCCTGGCGCAGGAGCCCAAACCGGCAAGCGTGTAAGGATCTTCCTGCGCATCGAGCAACAGCTGCGGGATGGCAGACTTCTTCAGATTGAGGTCGGACAGCGGCGTGGCAGCCACATCGCCGGCGCTGACATCGCGCTGCATGATCGGCTTTTCAGGTTCAACCGGCTTGGCTTTGTTCTGGGCAGCCATGGGTGATGACATGGCAGCGAGCAGGATTATCGGCATCAGTGCGAAACGGCGCATAATTATTCCCCCTAGTTCGCACTGTTAAACGTATCACAGGCGTCTTCGTTCCCTGTCTCAAGTCCCTTGCGCAGCCATGCCATGCGCTGGGCGCTCGAACCGTGTGTAAACGAAGCTTCGACAGGTCGGCGGCCAGCACCCTTCATGAGCGTGTCATCGCCGATCTGGTGCGCTGCTTTGAGCCCGCTTTCCATGTCGCCCGGATCGAGCCGGTCCCTGTTTTTGGCGGCCCAAACCCCGGCGAAACAATCGGCTTGTAGCTCAAGCTTGACAGAAAGCGGGTTCGCAGAATCGGGGTTTCGTTCCTGTGCTTGCCGAACCTGGTCTGATGTGCCGAGCAGGTTCTGCAAATGATGGCCATATTCGTGCGCGATAACATAATCCCGGGCGAAAGCGCCGTCGGCTCCGAGTTCCTGTTCCATCTGGCGATAGAAATCGGTGTCGAGATAGATGCCTTGATCGGTGGGACAATAAAATGGCCCCATCGCGCTCTGCGCTGCGCCGCAGCCAGACCGGCCCTGCTGGAGATAGAAATGCAGCGTAGGCCGCGCGAATTCAATGTTGGCCGCTTTGAACAAAGGTGCCCAGGTTTGATTAAGCGAATAGAGCGCGTTGCACGATTCGAGGCTAGCCTTGTCAATCTTGCAGCTTTCCGCGGTCGACGATCCACTCTGAACCTGTGCCTGTTCCTGACCCGGCATTGGCCCGTCTTGCATTCCTCCAAGCAGCTGGCTGGGATCAACCTTGAACACCAGGGCGGCGATGATGACGATAATCATCGTGCCGCAGCCGATGCGCCCGCCACCACCGCCCATCGGAAACTGAAAACCGCCGCCGCCTTGCCCGCGCTGGTCGTCAACATTGATGGCGTTGGGATCGAATTCATCGAGACGCATGGTGTGATTTCCCTCTTCGTTCTTGCTGCGTAGATCACTATTGGACAGTCTAACGCAGCGCTGCGATTGACGTTGCATTGTCTGTCTTATCGCAAAGCTGGAGTCGATCATGTTTCTTGAGGGTAAACGCGCGCTGGTGACTGGCTCGACATCGGGGATCGGCCTTGCCGTTGCGCGTGCGCTCCATGCAGAGGGGGCGGATATTGTGCTATCTGGCTTTGGCGAAGCGGATCAGATCGCTGCTTTATGCGCGGAAATGTCGGCAATTCATGTGTCCGCAGATCTGTCCCAGCGCGCAGGCGTTGAGGCACTGATGGCGGCGGCGGGCGCGGTCGATGTGCTGGTCAACAATGCTGGAATGCAGCACGTTGCACCGATCGAAAGCTTCCCGCCCGCAAAGTGGGATCAGGTGATCGCGCTCAATCTGACCGCAGCCTTCGATACCTGCCGCCTTGCCGTGCCGCATATGAAGGCGGCTGGCTGGGGGCGGATAATTCAGGTGGCGAGCGCCCATTCCACCACCGCTTCGCCGTTCAAAGCCGCCTATGTCGCGGCCAAACACGGGCTGGCAGGGTTGACCAAGACCATCGCGCTCGAACTGGCGAGAGAAAACATCACCGCCAATTGCATCAGCCCCGGCTATGTCTTTACGCCGCTGGTCGAGGGTCAGATACCCGACACGATGGCGGCGCGCGGCATGTCGCGCGATCAGGTGATTAATGAGGTGATGCTGTTGCGCCAGCCGACACGCAAGTTCGTACAGCCGTCTGATATTGGCGCGATGGCGGTATTTTTGTGCAGTGATGCAGCAGCGAACGTCACCGGCGCAAACCTTTCGGTCGATGGCGGCTGGACTGCCGAATGAGGCTGTAACGTCACAGACAGTAACCCTGTTGCAACACCGGAGAATTATTAAGTCCGGGGCTTGCTCTGCCGACGCGCTGCGTCTCTAGTTACGCTTGCGATGAACCGACCCCTGCACACGATGAAACGATTTTTAAAGCTGGCGGTTGTCACCGCTGGGCTGGTCCTGGCGTTCTGCCCCGCGGCGGCAGAGGCAGCCAAGCGTGACCGGGCGCTCGAAGCCGCGCTCGCGGCGCACATCTCGGTGCTGGCCAGCGACGATTACGGCGGGCGCGAACCGGGCACTCAAGGTGAAGCCAAGACGCTCCGCTATCTTGCCAAACAGTGGTTCGATCTCGGTCTGGTTTCGGGAACAAACGATGCCGGACACGAATGGTTCGCGCCCGTAACCTTCGTCGCGCGTGAACCTGCGGCAAGCAATGCGGTGTTCCTGCGCCGGGGCAAACGGGTCTTGGTGCCCGCAGGTGACGTACTGATGCTGACATCGGGCAAGCGCAGTCTGGTGGAGAATGCTCCACTGGTATTCGTCGGCAACGGTCAGGTAACGCTGAGCCGCAACGAACTCGCCGGACGGGTTGCGGTGTTGTTTTCCGGCCAAAGCGATGATGGATCGCGACAGAATTCCTTGATCAAGGCTGGCGCAGGTGCTGTGCTCACGGTGCTTGATGGAGAGCGCACGATTGCCGAAGTTGCCTCACGCCGCAAACGATCTGGCTATGCACTGGCGAGCGATGCCATCGGCGGTGATCTTGAAGGGTTCATCACTGCGAGTGCATTCGGCAATCTGCTGAGCGGCGGCGGGCAAGGGCTCGCGGTGCTGGAAACCGAAGCCAAGACTCCCGGATTTGTTCCACATGGGCTCGATCTAACGGCCACGCTTGAGGCGACAACGCGCGAAACCACGATCCACACGCACAATCTGATCGGCAAGATTGATGGCAAGCGCCCGGAAGCCGGGGCCGTGCTGTTTCTCGCGCACTGGGACCATTTCGGCCAATGCGCGGTGCCGCCCGCCGAGCATCTGCTATGCAATGGCGCGATTGACAACGCCAGCGGGCTCGCGGCGTTGACCGAGGTAGCCCGGCGACTGTCGCGCGGCGGCCAGCTAGATCGTGACATCTATTTCGTCGCAACCACGGGAGAGGAGCTTGGCTTTCTTGGCGCGCAGGCCCTCGCTGAAAATCCGCCGGTGGCACTCAAGAAAATTGTCGCTGCGTTCAACATTGATTCGGTCGCCATTGCGCCTGCCGGAACGCCGCTGGCGGTGGTCGGCAAAGGCATGACCCCGCTCGATGCGCAGATCGCGCTAGTTGCCAAGTCCGAAAAGCGCAAGTTGATCGATAGCCTCGCCGCCAACGCCTATGTCAAACGGCAGGACGGATGGGAACTGATGCGACATGATGTGCCCGCGGTTATGGTCACCAGCGCCTATGGCGATCTTCCGCGCATGGAACAGTTTTTCGATACCGATTATCACCGACCGAATGACGTGTTCAAGCCGTCCATAGAACTGGGGGGTGCGGCGGAGGACGTTGCTTTCCTCGTCGCGCTGGGCCGCTGGTTTGGCGATTTGCGGCGGGTGCTGGGAAGTTAGAGCAGAACTGTTGAAATCTGTGCTGCTTTTTCGATTCTCCCTGCGTAGGGCAGGGATATCGCATAAGAATTTCCCCTGCTCCAATTCTCGTCTTCCTGAACTTGTTTCAGGATCCATCGTGCCTCAATCTCAGGTGCTCAAAGGGTAAGAAACGGCGCAGTTGCGCCTCTTTTCAGAAACAGCGCGCCCGGAGAAATGGATCCTGAAACAAGTTCAGGATGACGATGAAGGAGGGATTTTTCCATATGCTATGGCCCTGCCCAAGAGGGGAGGATCTAGAAGTGATTCAGCTTAGCATCGTGCTTATCTAGGTCGAAGCCAGAAACGCATCCATCGCTGCGTTGACCGCCTCAGGCGCCTCCCAAGGAACAAAATGTCCGCAGCCGTGGACCGGATAAATCGTCAGGTTCGGAATGATCGCATCAAGCCCACCTATGTTACCCGGCGGTAGCGCCTTGTCATCCATCGCCCAGATCACCAGCGTGGGAATGCCAAGCGGCGGCAGTGGCGGTTCCTGCCAACCTTCAGGAAGGCCATAGGGTTCCTCCAGTGAAGGCACGACAATTGGCGAGGCGCGATACCAGTTGAGCATCGCCATTGCAGCATCACGGTCCAGCCAGTCAGCCATCTGGGCATCGCGCACGTCGTCTTCGAGCATGCTTGAGCGCTCCCACTTCACCGCCTTGAGCAGCAGCCCGCCCAGCCCGTGTTCCTGCACCAGCGCATCGTTTGCCGGATCACGGAATTCGCGCATGTACTGGCTCGCGGCGCGCTGAACCGGGTCGGTAAACAGCAGCTTCTGGAACAGCGCCGGGTGCGGCGCGTTGG
>JANNZB010000197.1:0-4605 GCA_031410395.1 Novosphingobium sp. | reverse complement strand
CACGGTTTTCGTGAATCTGCGCAGCTTATCTGTTGCATTTTGACCCCGCTCGACGGCTTCCCTGACCTGGCTGAAGAGCTGCTCAAGGCAGTCTCCGCAGATCGCTTCGCCGATCGCCTGTTTCGATTCGAAGAAGCGGTAGATATATGCTTTCGAGAAGCCGATCTCCCGCGCCAGGTCAGCCACAGTCGTCTTGGCGTAGCCATAGTGAGCAAAATAATCGCGCGCCGCTTTGACGATCTGGTCGCGGACCGCATGCTCGGCCGGTCCTCGACCAGGAGCGGCCTTTTGGGTAATCTTGGTGTTCATGACCAAGCCATAGCGTCAATATGTGGGATTGACAATCGGTGACGTATTTGGTCATTAGTCGCACTAACTCATAAACGACTTCTGGAAGCAGCAGGCAGACCGACCCATGCAAATATTTCGCACGATCCTGGTCACGGCATCCACAATGGCGCTTTTGGCGGGCTGTGCCGTCGGCCCGGCTTATGTCCCGCCTTCGCTCCCGGCACCGTCGGCATTTGTGGGTGGTCCCGCCGTCGACGCAAGTGCTGACCGCGCCGAAAAGGTCGATCTGGTCAACTGGTGGCGATCGTTCAACGATCCTCTCCTTACAAGCTTGGTCGAACGGGCGCTTGCCCAGAACCTCGATTTGCAGCAGGCAAGCGATCGTGTTGTCCAGGCGCGCGCCGCGTTGCGCCACGCGAAAGCCGATCTGCTTCCCTCGGGGCAAGTCAGCGGCCAGGCGATCGAATCGTACCAGTCGCTCGAAACGCCGCAGGGCCGACTTGCCAGCGCCTCAACGGGGTTCGAGCGCGAGGCACAAGCCTATGAACTAGACCTCGGGGCAAGCTGGGAGCTCGACCTCTTCGGCGGCAAAGATGCAGCACGCGATGCCGCGCGGGCCGATTGGCAGGCATCCGCCGCCGCCGCCGCGGCAGCGAGATTAGCCGTTGTCGCACAGGTTGCGGACACTTATGTCGCGATCCGAAGCTTGCAGGCGAAACTTGAAGTCGCCCGGCATCAGCTGGAGGTCCAGCAACAACTGGCCGAGCTTGTCGGGCTTCAATACCGCAAGGGCATCGCATCCGAAATGCAATGGCGTCAGGCTGAAGGCGCTTTGGCGCAAGTCAAGGCGACCGTCCCCGAGCTTGAGCAAGAACTTGAAATCACGATGAATGCGCTGGACGTGCTACTCGGAGTTCAGCCCGGGACAACCCGGCCCGAACTTGCCATCGTCAAACCGATCCCGGCGCCGCCGGCAGTATCGAGCGCCGGTGGCCCGGCAGCACTTCTGCGCCGCCGTCCAGATATCATAGCTGCTGAGCGAAAATTGGCCGCGTCCAATGCCCGGATCGTGGTTGCCATGGACGAATATTATCCGAAATTCTCGCTCAGCGGCCTGCTTGGCACGGCGACGATGGGCCTTGCCGGGCTGTTCGGTGGCAACTCAGTGCAAGCCAGCGGAATTCTGGGACTGCGCTGGCGGTTGTTCGATTTTGGCCGGATCGATGCTGAAATCGTTGCCGCGAAGGGACGCAATGCCGAGGTACTCGCGGCCTATCGCCTGACTGTTTTGCGGGCATCGGAGGATGTCGAGAACGCCTTTACCATCCTCCTCAAGCAACAGGCTCGGGCACAAATACTGGCCGATGGGGTTTCAGCGCTGACCAGAGCCCGCTCATCTTCATACGCCGGTTACAAGGGCGGCGTTTCCAGCTTGCTTGACGCGCTCGATGCCGACCAACGGCTTCTGGCAACACGTCAGGCTGAAATTCAATCGAACGCCGCAGTCTCCCGCGCTGCAATTGCGTCGTTTCGCGGGCTCGGCGGGGGCTGGAATGCTCCAACCACACTAGACTGAGCCAAACGCTTTCGGCAAAATTGGATTACCCACTCAGATTTCACAGGAGCACAAAAATGCTCGTCATCGTACTAGCGGCCGCAATTGGCGGCGAACAGAGCATTCCGCAGTCCATCTCAGGCAATCTTCCAACGGCTCAAGTCGCCTTTCACGACGTTCAACAGACCGCGATCGACTCGATCACGGGCGCATCGGACCGCGCACGCGGCAAGGTTGTCATTGACATCGCCCTAGACATAGCGCCCTCGTGACCGTCCCGACCCCAGCTGCCGCGCAGGCCTTTAACCCGACCGGCGATGCGCGTGCCACGATGCTCCGCGACGGACCGATTCTGGCGACCCTCGTCCGCCTCAGCCTGCCCAACCTGATTGCGCTGTGTTCGGCCACCATCGTTTCGATTGCCGAAACCGCCTATGTCGGATCGCTTGGCGTTGCTTCGCTTGGCGGGATTGCCCTGGCCTTTCCATTCTTCATGCTTATGCAGATGCTGTCCGGGGGAGCGATGGGCGGCACGGTATCAGGCGCGATCAGCCGCGCGCTCGGTCGTGGCGATCATGACCACGCCCAGGCTCTCGCTCTCTGCGCCTTGGCAATCGGCCTAACCTTGGGCTTGTTCTTTGCGTTGGTGATCTTGCTTGGCGGGCCCACGATTTTCCTGATTCTGGGTGGATCGGGGCGGGTGCTCGAGGAAGCGTTGGCCTTTTCAAGCGTTGCCGCCTTCGCAATCGTGCCGGTCTGGGCGACCAATATGCTGGCATCGGTGGCGCGCGGATCGGGCAATATGGGACTTCCAGCCGCAACCTTGCGGGTCGCGGGGTTGGTGCAGGTTGCCGTGGGCGGAACGCTGGGCTTGGGTTTAGGGCCAGCGCCACGGCTAGGGATAGCTGGCTTGGCCTTGGGCCAAGTCGTGGCCTTTTCCGGCGCGGCAATCGTGCTGCTGGTTCATTCCCATTCCGACAAGGCGCGCTTGCGACTGCGGTTCGCGGGTCACCTATTGAACGCCGCCCGGATCGCTTAGCTTCTGCGTGTCGGCGCAGTGGCGATGTTGTCTCCGCTACTGTCAGTCACGACGGTCCTCGTGCTGACCACATTAGTTGCCCGGTTCGGTTCCGAGGCGCTGGCCGGCTACGGGATCGGCGTCCGGTTTGAATTTCTGCTGATCCCGATTGCATTTTCGGTCGGCGTCGCCTGCGTGCCGATGGTGGGAACCGCCATAGGTGCGGGCGAGGTCGCCAGAGCCCGCCGGATTGCCTGGACGGCCGGCGGGCTTGCCGCGTCGGTGCTTGGCATCCTCGGCTTGCTGATGGTGCTGATGCCCGGACTTTGGGTCGATATGTTCACCGATAACACGGTGGTGGCCACAACGGCCTATACCTATCTGCGCATCGCCGGACTGACCTATGCCGCCTTCGGCCTGGGGTTGTGCCTCTATTTCGCTTCGCAAGGAGCGGGCCGGGTCGGCGGTGCCATCTCGGCACAAGGCCTGAGGCTTGCGGTAGTCGTTCTTGGTGGATGGGCGCTGAGCGAGCTGGGGGCTCCGCTATGGACGGTCTTTGCCTTGTCTGCCTTTGCCATGCTCCCGTTGGGACTGGGAACCGCGCTATTTGTCAAGTTGGCCAAGTGGTAGGTGACTTTGAACCTAATTTAAATTTTTGCCAAAACACCGGGGATTTTAGGAGACTTGTGCGCGGGTAGTGCTGGACGGCGGAATGCCACATAACCATCGGGACGGACCAGAACGCCGCCGCCCGCACCCAGCCCGTTTGCTTCAGCGAACGCGCCGATATCATAAAGTCCTGCGGGACCAACAATATAGCAATTGATGCGAATGCCCAGCTTGTGTGAGACTTGGCAAGTCACATCGCGCCACCACTCACCACCGGGCGCTGCCAGCACAGTGAATTCGTTTCCGATCAAGTGCAATGTCGAAAGTTTGCTCTCGGCGTTGCCCAACCAAACATGGGGCACCCGGCAGCCTAGCGTGGCGCATTGCCGAACAGACGGCCGACCAAGCCTGGCTGAGCGATCTGCGCGACGGTGATGTGCGGCTTCTGGTGCTGGTCCACCGCATGGCGGCGCGGCGGCTGGGATTTCCCAATCTCTACGCGGCCCTTAATGATGGCTCACCGCAGAGCATGAGCGACGGCATTGCCGACGGGACTGCCTGGCCGCTTCGTCCATTCACCCAGCATCTGCTGCCGATGATCGTTGCGGTCCGCGACGAGGACCAGTTCGCGGTTATGTCGCTCCTGCGCGCTGAAAGCCCGCACCTGCAAGCTGATCGGTTGCGCGGTCAAGTGGTCGGGCCGGTGCTCACGGCCCTCCAGCAGGCGGTCGATACGTTGCGCAATATGCTCGCCGACGGATCGCTATCAACCATCCGGCAGGTGCTGCAGCATGCTCGCGATACCGGGCTTCTGAGTCTCGATGAACGCTTTACCGCGCACTTCGTGGCCGAGCCGGCTGACGATGGTTCGTCGGGCTATGCTAATGTCGCCGCGTTCCTCGCGTGTGTTGGTGGTACTCGACGACGAGGAAGCCGCCTACAATCTGTATTCCTATGGCAAATATCTCGGGTTCACGCCGCTTTCCGATAATGATGACGCGCGCATCGCGGCGGGCGAGGAGTCGGTGCTCGATCGCACCCGGCGGCTTTTCTACGTTTGCTGCTCCCGCGCCTTGAAGGACCTCGCAGTCGTCCTGTTCGTACCCGACGTTGCAGCTGCGCGCGCCCGCCG
>JANNZB010000196.1:0-2505 GCA_031410395.1 Novosphingobium sp. | reverse complement strand
CCCTTCTCGGCGCGAGGCAGCGTGCGTCTTGCTGGACTATTCACGATTTTTACTCCTGTCAAATGATTGCTGTGTGGCATGCAAAACCTCGTGTCCACACTCTTGAACACCGCATTCTCCCCATGCCACTTCCCCCTCCGTGCTCAAGAACTTTCCTGTTGGACGGTCGTGTCGCAACAGCGCCAGCCGGACCGGGGTGGCGGCAGCGTCCGTCACCGAGAGGTGGCCGGTATTTCCATTGAGGTCGGTTTTGACGAAACCGGGACAGGCAGAGTTCACAAGGATCTGGCTGTCGCGCAACTCCTCGGCAAGTTGCACGGTTAACATATTGAGTGCTGCTTTCGACGCGTTGTAGCCGATCAAACGTGCTGCATAGTATTTTGACGAGGGATCACCGTTAACGGCCAGGGAACCCAAGCTGCTCGACATGTTGACGATCCTGCCTGCCTGCGATTGCCGAAGCAGCGGCAGCATGGCTTGTGTCACCGCCAGAGCGCCGAGAAAGTTGGTTTCGAGCAATCGGCGAGCGGCATCGACGGAGGCGCTAACCGGCGGACCATCTTGGGAATCGCTGATGCCCGCGTTGTTCACCAGAATGTCGAGCCGCCCATAGCGCGCGGCTATCCATGCGGCGGCAGTCTTCACGCTCGCAGCATCGGTGACGTCAAGCTGGAGCGAATGGACGTCCAGTCCTTCCTGCTGCAGCACCCAGGCCGCATCTTGGCCGCGCGCGGTATCTCTGGCAGCCAGAAGAACCGTTACGTCCGCCCGCCCAAGCTGGCGCGCTATTTCCAGTCCGATACCCTTGTTGGCACCGGTCACCAGTGCGATGCGCCTGTAGTTCTGTTCCATGATCATCCTTTTGCGTCGATATGGTTGAGCGTCGCGACCGAATCGCTCGACAACGTCAGATCGACCGCTGCCAGGTTTTCGCGGAGGTGTCCCACGGACGACGTGCCGGGAATCAGCAGGATGTTCGGTGCGCGTTGCAGCAGCCATGCGAGCGCGACCTGCATCGGCGTCGCGCCGAGCGCGCTCGCGACCTCGAACAGCGCGGTCGACTGCAGCGGCGTGAAGCCTCCGAGCGGGAAGAACGGCACGTAGGCAGTGCCCTGTCGGGCGAGATCGTCGATCAAAGTATCGTCGTCCCGATGCGCCAGGTTGTACATGTTCTGCACGCACGCGATTGCACAGATGCGGCGACCCTTAGCGATCTGGGTGGGCGTCACGTTGCTCAAGCCGATGTGGCGCACCAGGCCCTGCCGCTGCAGTTCGGCCAGCGCCGTGAGTGGCTCTTCCAGCGAGCCTTCGGCCGGTCCGTGCACATCGAGCATGCTGCGCAGATTGACCACGTCGAGCACTTCCAGGCCAAGGTTGCGCAGGTTGTCGTGAACCGCCTGCGTCAGGTCCTGGCGAGACAGAGCCGGGATCCACGAGCCGTCCTCACCGCGCCGGGCGCCGATTTTGGTCACGATAGTCAAATCGTCACGGTAGGGATGCAGCGCCTCGCGGATGATCTGGTTGGTAATATGCGGGCCGTAGAAGTCGCTGGTATCGATATGGTCGATGCCGCTTTCCACAGCCGCGCGCAGCACCGCGACGGCGTCAGCGCGATCCGCCGGGGGTCCGAAGACTCCCTTTCCGGCGAGCTGCATGGCGCCGCAGCCCATGCGCTTGACGGTCCGGGTGCCAAGGGTGAATGTTCCTGCCTTGTTGATGTCGATCATGATGAGATTCCTTTCGTATGACCACCAATGTAGCGACCATCGCTGCATACCATAAGAGGGCTCGATCAGCACACCCTGTTCAGAATTTCGAACAATGGCGACGGCCTTTGGTGATTAAGTGACGCGGCCTACCAGGCGCGCGTGACGTTTTCGCCAAACGTCTGTTGCGACTGGACCGAGTGTTTAAACACGCATGTTCAGCCTTTGTCGGTCTTCCGTTCCTCCGCAACCAGATCGACGAACGCTCGCAAAGGTGCGGGCATAAAGCGGCTCGGAAAGTACAGCCTCGGCCCGTCGAATTGTTGCCACCAATCCATCAGGACGGGAACAAGTTCCCCGCTCTCCAGATACGGGTCCAGCCAGTTCCTGAACGTACAGATGAGGCCGCGACCGGCGCGGGCAAAATTGATCGCCGCTGCGGCACCGTCGACGCCAATGATCAAACGGCTGGGCGGATCGACGTTCAACACCTCAGCGCCACGCTCGAAATCCCAGGGGGTTAGCGCGCCGCTCGAAAACCGCAACCGTATGCATTCATGCCTCAAAACGTCGTTCGGATGCGTGGGGTGTCCCCGTGCGCTCAAGTACGACGGCGCTGCGGCAAGTGCCAACTGTTGAAACGGCGGCCCGATCGGTACGGCGATCATGTCCTGTGCCAGGCGCTCGCCATAACGTATGCCTGCGCTGCAGCCTTCCGCGATCGCATCCACAAACCGGTCGCTCACCACGATCTCGACTCGCACCGCCGGATGCCGGATGAGGAAATGGTCTATCAGGG
>JANNZB010000195.1:0-9353 GCA_031410395.1 Novosphingobium sp. | reverse complement strand
GAATGGCGGGCAGCCGCGCGCTTTTTCTGACGATGCTGCCTGAACCCCCTGCGCCGCCGCTTCGGCTTATCCTTGATACCAAAGCACTGAGCGATAATTGGCTCACGCTAAATCGGCTTTCCGGCAGCGCGAGGGCAGGTGCCGCGGTAAAAGCAGACGGATACGGTCTTGGTGCGCGGCGGGTGACCGAAGTGCTGGTTAACGCCGGATGCCGGGATTTCTTCGTCGCCTATTCATCTGAAGCTGCTGCGATCTCCGGGATTGCCGCTCCTAATACCATATCGGTGCTCCATGGTCCGCTATCGGACGATGACGCAATTTACATCAAAGCGGCAGGCTTTCGCCCGGTGATCAATTCGCTGGCGCAGGCAAAGCGTTGGCAAAACGCGGGAGGCGGGATCTGCGATCTGATGGTCGACACCGGAATTAACCGGCTGGGGTTGCCGATGGGGGAACTGTGTGATCCTCTGATCGCCGGGCTGGAAGTTCAGGTGCTGATGTCACACCTCGCATCGGCCGACGAAACCAGCCCGATGAACGGGCTGCAATGCGCGCGCTGGACCGAGGCGCGCAGGCAAGTTCCTGCGCGGGAAGCGAGCCTCGCGAATTCGGCCGGGATCATGCTCGGCAGCGCTTTTCAGGGTGACCTCACGAGGCCCGGGCTTTCGCTTTACGGCGGCTGGCAACGTGCTGAACTGGATGGCCAGATCAAGCAGGTCGCGGTGCCGCAAGTGATGCTAATGCAAGTCCGTCAACTGGAAGCCGGGGACGGTGTCGGCTATAATTCGACCTTCATTGCAGCTAGCCCCATGCGCGTGGGCGTTGTCGCGCTGGGATACGCCGATGGCTATCTGCGGGCTTGGTCGAACAAGGGCAGGCTGTTGCACGGCGGTGTGGCCTTCCCGGTGATTGGCAGGGTCTCGATGGACATGACCGTGGTTGACCTCGGTCTTGCACCACACCTCCAAGAAGGCGACTGGCTTGATGTGGCCTACTCCCTCCCCGAAGCTGCATCGGCATCGGGTATAGGCCAATATGAGTTGCTGACCCTGCTGGGCCGCCGCTATCAGCGCTGACTACCTCATTTCGCTGCGCAACATAACCCATGTTGCACTGCACTAGGTGCAGGTGCTAAGAGCGGGCCAACATCGGAATTTGCAAGGACCGAGCCCATGGCGAAAGCAAAACTCGGCGAATGCGTCGTGATCAAGAAATACGCCAACCGGCGGCTGTATAACACGCAATCATCAAGCTACATCACGCTTGATCATCTCGCGCAGATGGTTCGCGAAGGCGTTGATTTCAAAGTTGTTGATGCCAAAACCGGCGATGATATCACTCATCAGGTACTCACCCAGATCATCGTTGACGAGGAGTCGCACGGCGAGCAGATGCTCCCGGTAAGCTTTCTGCGCCAGCTGATTTCGATGTACGGCAATTCGATGCAGGGGCTTCTGCCGCATTACCTCGAAGCATCGATGGACCATTTTCGCGACAATCAGCAGAAGCTGCGCACCGCTTTCGAAGCCACTATTGAGAGCAATCCGCTGGCCAAGATCGCCCAGCGTAACATGGAAATGTTCAAGGCCGCCGCTACTGCATTCATACCAGGTTCGGCCGGAACTACAGACTCACCGGAAAAGCCTGCCGCTTCGCAGTCGGATGAGCTTTCCGCACTGCGAGAGCAAATGGCCGCAATGCAGAAGAAGCTGGAAGAACTGGGAAAGTAGTTCTTTCACGACAATCGACATTTGAACCGCGCGCCCATCGCGGCTAACAGCGCGTCCATGAACCAGCCCCAAAAGAGCCAGTCGGCGATCAAGCACGCCCTCACCGTAACCCGCGCAGCAGACTTTGCCGCGTGGTACCAGGAAGTCATTGCCGAGGCTGACATGGCTGAAGAATCGGGGGTGCGTGGGTGCATGGTGATCAAGCCGTGGGGCTATGGAATCTGGGAGCGCATCCAGACAGTAATGGACGCCAGGATCAAAGCGGCGGGAGTGCAGAACTGCTATTTCCCGCTGTTCATTCCTTTGAGTTACTTCGCCAAGGAAGCCGAGCACGTTGAAGGCTTTGCCAAGGAGATGGCGGTTGTCACCCACCACCGGTTGATTGGGGATGGCAAGGGTGGTCTGGTCCCTGACCCTGAGGCCAAACTTGAAGAACCGCTGGTCGTGCGACCAACTTCAGAAACGGTGATCGGCGCAGCAATGTCGAGGTGGGTGCAATCGTGGCGTGATCTGCCGCTGCTGACCAACCAGTGGGCCAATGTCGTACGCTGGGAAATGCGCACACGGATGTTTCTGCGCACAAGCGAATTTCTTTGGCAGGAGGGCCATACCGCGCATGCTGACAAGGCGGATGCGATGGACGAAACGCTGCGCGCACTGGAAATGTATCGCTCGTTCTCTGAAGATGTTCTCGCCATGCCGGTGATTGCGGGAGAAAAGCCCGAGAACGAGCGTTTCCCCGGAGCGGTGGCCACCTATTCAATCGAAGCGATGATGCAGGATGGGAAGGCGTTGCAGGCCGGAACTTCGCACTATCTCGGCACCGGTTTCGCGCAATCCATGGGCATCCGCTTTCAAGACAAGGAAGGCGCGCAGCAGTTCTGCCATACCACCAGTTGGGGCGTTTCCACCCGGTTGATCGGCGGTGTGATCATGACGCATGGTGATGACGACGGCCTGCGCGTTCCCCCGCAAATCGCGCCGCATCAAGTGGTTATCGTCCCCATGTTGCGCGACAACGATGAGGACGCCGCGGTGATCGCCTATTGTCGTGATTTGTTGACCGCACTCAATGCGCTGACCGCCTTTCGCGAACCCGTCCGTGCGCACCTCGACTTAAGGGCGCTAAAAAGCACCAACAAGCGCTGGCAATGGGTCAAAAAGGGCGCGCCGGTAATTGTCGAAATTGGCGGACGCGATGTCGCGGGCGGCAATGTCTCGTGGCTGCGCCGTGACCGGCTTTACAATGAGAGCGGCAAGATCGTCTCAACAATCGAACCTCGTGGTGATCTGGTGAGCCGGGCGACGGCGTTGCTGGAGGAAATTCAGGCCGCGCTCCACAAGGAAGCGTTGGACCGCCGTGATGCCAACATCACGCGCGGCGTAACCTCACTCGATCAATTGTCCGCGCACTTTGCCGATGGCAAGGTCTATCACGGCTGGGTGGAACTCGGCTGGTCGCGCCCGAGCGGGGAGGACCTTGAAGCGGTTGTGGCGAAGCTCAAGGCGCTGAAACTGACCGTTCGCAACACGCCGATCGACACTGCCGCGCCGCAAGGGCAGTGCCTGTTTACGGGCAAACCGGCGGTGGAGACAATCTATGTCGCACGTTCCTATTAGGCCAGCGCTTTGCGCGGCCCTGCTGTCGACCGCCAGCCCGGTGCTTGCCGAAACTCCGCCTCAAGTGAGTGAAGCTCGCTTGCGCGCCGACATTGAAAAGCTGGTTTCGTTCGGTACGCGGCACACGTTGTCCAGCGAGACTGATCCCGTGCGCGGAATTGGCGCTGCGCGGCGGTGGGTTGAAGGGGAGTTTCACAAAACTTCGGCAGGGTGTGGTGGCTGCCTTCAGATAGTGCTGCCGGAAAAAACCGTCAGCGGTGATCGCATTCCGAAGCCTGCACATATTGTTGATGTTGTTGCCATCCAGCGCGGGTCTGAGCGACCCAATGAGGTGGTGATAGTGCAGGGGCACATCGACAGCCGCGTTTCTGAGGTGATGGACGCCACCAAGGACGCGCCCGGAGCCAACGACGATGGTTCGGGCACCGCGCTCGTACTCGAAGCCGCGCGAATGTTATCGCGTCGCAAGTTTCCGACAACCATCATTTATGCGGTGCTGCAAGGCGAGGAGCAGGGGTTGTTTGGTGGCCAATTGCTCGCCGAATATGCCAAGGCTAAAGGCTGGACAGTCAAGGCCGTGTTGAACAATGATATTGTTGGCAATACCCGAGGATCAGATGGGCTGGTTGATAACAGTCACGTCCGCGTATTTTCGGAAGGCCCTCGCGCCGATGGCGATGACAAATTGCGCGCGCAAGCCCGGCGTTTCGGCGGCGAAAATGACAGCCCGAGCCGCAATCTTTCGCGGTTTGTTGCTGGTTTGGGAAAGCCGCCGCTGAAGGTCAGCCAGATCTGGCGTGCGGACCGCATGGGCCGGGGCGGGGACCACTTGCC
This sequence comes from Novosphingobium sp., assembly GCA_031410395.1. GTDB lineage: Bacteria > Pseudomonadota > Alphaproteobacteria > Sphingomonadales > Sphingomonadaceae > Novosphingobium. The sequence goes on along the minus strand of JANNZB010000195.1, from coordinate 5,169 downwards.
CTTTCAGGAAGCGGGTTATCCGGCGATCCGCTTCAGCGTGGCGGTGGAAAATTATGAGCACCAGCATCAGGACCTGCGGGTGGAAAACGGCGTGACCTACGGGGATAGCATCCAGTTCATGGACTTCCCCTATTTGGCCAAGGTAACGCGGCTGAATGTTTCAGCGCTTACCGCGCTGGCGCGCGCTCCGATGCCACCACCGGTGAGTGTCGCTGCCGCTGTATCCACATTTACTTCAGTTAAGTGGACCCCGTCCGCGGGTGCGACGTCGTATCGCTTATGGCACCGGCGGACTGATTCGCCAGTTTGGCAAATTATGCAGCGAATATCCGACAACAAGCTCAGCGAGATCAAACTTGATGGCGTGCGCGGGGATGACTGGTTTTTCGGCATGAGCGCAGTCGCCGCAAATGGCAGCGAAAGTCCGATATCTTCAGGCGTACCCGGTGGCGGATTTTACGTGCCGGCGCCTTGATAGGTGGTGCACTTAAACGCAAAAAAGCTGCGGCACCATTGGCGCCGCAGCTCTTTGCAAAAACATAAAATTATTAGGGTTTAACGCCAACCGTAGGTACGTTGATCGTTTCCTTCTTGGTTTCGATCTTTGGCACGTCAACCGTGGTTGGAGTGCTGCCGACAACGATCGTCTTTGACTGAACATCAACATTGGGAAGCTCGCCGCCCTTGGCGCTGACGTCAACCTTTGGCAACTCGCCGCCAGATACGCCCATTTTCCAAAAGCCAGTCGCGAAAAGAACACCGACCACAACTACTGCCAAAATAAGCAGCATAACCAGCGGGTTCATTCCTGATCTGACTGGTGGTACTGGATCGCGTGTCCGGCCGTCTGTACGATAATCATCTGCCATTTTAATTCTCCCACATGAATAGGTGCTTGAGAAAACGTTTGGTGTCGCCAAAGGTTCCCGCAAAAAGACGACGGGCAAATCGCAAACTTGGTTTTGGGCGATTGTGAATGTCTGGCAATTCGCGCAAGGCTGGCCAGATGACCAAACCACATGACCGCCAGCCACAGGGAATGCCAAGCCGAAAGCAGATACTTGACTTCATCCAAACTTCACCCGTCACCGCAGGCAAACGCGAGATTGCCCATGCATTCGGTCTCAAGGGGTCAGAGAAGATCGGGCTTAAAGCGCTGCTGCGCGATATGGCCGATGAGGGCCTGATTGACGGCAACCGCACTGCATTCCACCGCATGGGCGGCGTACCGAAGGTTACCGTTTTGCGGGTAATGGCGATTGAAGAGGGCGAAGTTCTAGCCATTCCCGATAGTTGGCAGCCCGATGACGCCACACCGCCGCCGCGGCTGAGGATCGTGGAGGCGCGTGGAAAGGTGAATGGTCCGCGCGCGGCCGTTGCTGCGCTAAAGGTGGGAGACCGCGTGCTGGCTCGGACTGAAGAGGCGGGGTCCGGATGGATTGCCCATCCGATGAAAAAGCTTCCAGCTGCGGCAGAATCGATGCTGGGGGTGATAGAATTTGACGGTGCGGGCAAGCCCTGGTTGGCGCCGGTTGATAAGCGCGCGCGCAATTCTCTACCGGTTTCGGACCTTGGTGGAGCAGAGGCAGGCAATCTGGTGCTGACCGTGCCCGCGGGGAATTCGCCGCGTTCCGGGGTAAAGGTAACCGCAGTTCTCGGCGATCCGCTGGCCCCGCGCGCATTCAGCCTGATTGCTATTCACAAGCATGGCATCCCGTTTGCCTTTGATGATGACACCGTAAAAGAGGCAGATCGCGCCGCAATCCTGCCGCTATCTGACACAAAACGCGAAGATCTGCGCGCGCTGCCCATCGTTGCCATCGATCCGAGCGATGCGCGTGACCATGACGATGCCATCTGGGCCGAGCCAGACGGGCAGGGCGGGTTCAATGCCGTCGTCGCAATCGCCGATGTTTCCTTTTATGTCCGACCTGGCAGCCTGGTCGACCGCGAGGCGAGAAAGCGCGCGAACTCGGTCTATTTTCCGGACCGGGTGGTGCCAATGCTGCCCGAGGTTCTTTCCGCCGAAGTCTGCTCGCTTAAAACAGGCGAAGACCGGGCGGCGATGGCCTGCCATTTGAGCATTGATGCCGAGGGAAGGGTGTCCGAATTTCGCTTTACCCGTGCGCTGGTTCGGATTGCGGAAGTCTTGGCCTATGAAGATGCGCAGGCGCGGATTGATGAGGGCAAGGCCGAGCCGTATCTTTTAAACCTTTGGGCCTGCTGGCGGCTGCTCGAGAAGGCGCGCAATGCCCGCGATCCTTTGGCGCTGGAATTGCCCGAGCGACAGGTCCGGCTGGATGAGCAAGGAAGAATTACGGAAATCGCCATCCGTGATCGGCTCGATGCCCACCGCGTGGTCGAAGACTTCATGATCGCCGCCAACGTCGCCGCTGCAAAGGCGCTCGAGGCCAAAGTGGCGCCGGTGGTTTACCGCGTTCATGAGACTCCAGGCCGCGAAAAGCTGGTGGCGTTGAAAGAATATCTCGCCACTTTCGATATGAAGCTCGCGATGGGGCAGGTGATCACCCCAGGTCTGTTCAACCGCATGCTCAAAGACGTTGCGGACGAGAGCGAAAAGGCCCTGATCATGGAAGCGGTGTTGCGCAGCCAGACGCAGGCGTATTATGGCCCTAAAAACATGGGGCATTTCGGGCTCGCGCTCGGCAGTTATGCGCATTTCACTTCGCCGATCCGGCGCTATGCCGATCTGCTGGTGCACCGTTCGCTTGTCGATGCCTATGGCCTTGAGCAGCCGGCACCCAAGCGTGATCTGCCCGCCACGTCGGGACTGTCAAACCGCGACCGCGATGATTTGACCCGCGTTGCCGAGGCAATCAGCGCCGCCGAACGCCGCGCGATGATGGCTGAGCGTGAGACAATTGACCGCTACGTCGCGGCCTGGCTTTCGGCACGGGTAGGTGAGGTGTTCTCGACCCGCATCACCGGGGTGCGATCTTTCGGGTTTTTCGCAACGATTGTCGGGCTGGGCGGGGATGGTTTGGTGCCCGTCTCAACGCTGGGCCGCGAATACTTCACTTATGATGAAAAGGCGCAGGCCCTCGAAGGCCAGCACAGCGGAACGCGGTTTGCGCTCGGCCAGATTCTCGATTTGCGGCTGGCAGAAGCCAATCCTTTGACGGGCGCGTTGAAATTTGAACTGGTTGAAGGGGGTTCAGCTCCCATAGAACAGCGCGGAAAACCTTTGGCCGTGAAGCACAAGGGCAAACATATTGCAGGAAAACGCGGCCGGCCGGGGAATATAAGGCATCAGGGGCGGAAGTAGCGCAACACCAGCCCCAATCAACTCAGCCGGTCAATTGCCTCATCATCCAGCCCGCCCGGCACCAGATAAAGCGGACATGACAAGCCGCCAATCCCGGCGCTGGTGAAGTGCGAAACCAGCGGTCCAGGATTGCCCGCTGCCGCTGAACCCAGCACAAGCGCCGATACCTCTGGATGCTCGGACAGGTATTCGCTGACAACCTTGATCCCGTCTCCCTGCTTGACCGCAATGTTGGGCATGGTGCCAGTTTCGGCCGCCAGGCTGCCCGCTGCACTGGTCGCCATCACTTCCGCGCGGTCATAGGCTTCCTGCGCGATGGTCGCCTGCACCCCGCCGAAGGCCACGAACTCCTGTCGCGGCACAATTGCCAGCAGGTGCAAGGCCGCCCCGGTCTTAGCAGCGCGGCGCGCGGCAAAGCGCAGCGCGGTGCCAGCTTCGTCGGTCTCGTCAATGATGACCAGATAAACACGCATGCGCCAGCTCCCCACCGATACCATCTTATCCAATACAATCGTATTTGCTGCAAGGCGGCTTGCTCATGCGCGCCAATTTGGCCAAGAGCGAGATTATTAAGCAAGCAGCAGAGCCGGACCACAGCCCATGCCAATCGCGATCAAGATGCCTGCCCTTTCACCCACTATGGAAGAGGGCAAACTATCAAAGTGGCTCATTAAAGTGGGCGATAAAGTATCGTCGGGCGATGTCATGGCCGAAATCGAGACCGACAAGGCGACGATGGAGTTCGAGGCGGTTGACGAAGGAACCGTGGTTTCGATCGACGTGGCCGAAGGTGCTGAAGGCGTGAAGGTTGGCACGATCATCGCGCAGGTTGCTGGTGAGGATGAGAAAGCTGCGCCGGTTGCTGCACCCAGTTCCCCCGCGAACAGCTCCCCCGCGAAGGCGGGGGTCTCTGGCCCCAATGACGAAGCTCCATTAACATCTCCAGCAAGCAGTATGCCTCCTGAGGCCCCCGCCTCTGCGGGCGAGCCGGCCAAAAAGATGGCGTCTTCAGGTGATCGTGTAATCGCCAGCCCACTGGCCAAGCGCCTTGCTGCCGAAAAGAACGTAGACCTTGCCGAGGTAACCGGTTCCGGGCCAAATGGCCGGATCATCCGCGCCGATGTTGAAGGTGCGCAGGCTGGATCAGCTAAGCCTGCGATCGTTGCTCTTTCTGTGCCAGCTCAGAAAGCAGCGCCAGCACCAGCCGCAGGTTCAACTGCGCTCACCACTGCAATTCCGGACTTTGGCATTCCTTTCGCGGACCAAAAGCTGTCTGGAATGCGCAAAACTATCGCCCGCCGGCTCACCGAATCAAAGCAGACGGTTCCGCATATCTACCTCACCGTCGATGTCCGGCTCGATGCCCTGCTGAAGCTGCGCGCCGAGCTTAACGATGTGCTGGCAGCGCGGGGCGTGAAACTCTCGGTCAATGATCTGTTGATCAAGGCACTCGGTTCCGCGCTCATGCAAGTGCCCGCCTGCAACGTCGCCTTCGCCGGGGACGTGATGCGGCAATATTCGCGCGCTGACATATCGGTGGCGGTGAGCATTCCGGGCGGGCTCATCACGCCGATTGTCACCGATGCCGCTGGCAAGGGCGTCGCCCAGATCGCCACAGAAATGGCCGCGCTCGCCAAAAAGGCCAAGGAAGGCAAGCTCCAGCCGAGCGAATATCAGGGTGGCACCGCCAGCCTCTCCAACATGGGAATGATGGGGATCAAGCAGTTCGAAGCGGTGATCAACCCGCCGCAGGGTATGATTATGGCCATCGGTGCGGGCGAGAAACGGCCTTGGGTGATGGGCGATGGTTCGCTCGGCGTGGCAACGGCCATGTGCGCGACCGGCAGTTTCGATCATAGGGCGATTGACGGGGCGGATGGGGC
>JANNZB010000194.1:0-1771 GCA_031410395.1 Novosphingobium sp. | reverse complement strand
CCTCTCGCCGTGTCCGCTCATCGCCATCGGAGATCGCCACGGCGTGGCGGCGGGGCTCGCCGATGCGGTGGTGTCTGATCGTAAGTCCGCAGCAATGATGCAGGCCTCAATCGCTGCAAATCCGAGGGCTGCGGCGGTCGCGGTTGAGCTGTTGCGCCTACTGCCATCCATGTCGCTCGCCGATGGGTTGGTCGCGGAATCGCTGGCCTATGCGGTTTTGCAGGGGAGCGAGGAGCATGCAAAGTGGCTGGCAGAACGGCGGGTCCGAGCTGCGATGGCGCCACCGGGACGGGTCCACACATCGCGGAACGGCAACGCACTCAACATCGAGCTGAACCGTCCCGATGCGAATAACGCGATTGATGTCGCCATGCGTGATGGGCTTGCAGAGGCATTGCAACTCGCATCCGTCGACGACGAAATCACCGAGGTCCATCTCACTTCGCGGGGTCGAAGTTTTTCGCTTGGCGCTGAACTTTCCGAATTCGGCACCACCCGCGATCCCGCGATGGCCCACGCCATTCGGCGGCAAACGCTTCCGGCGATCTGGGCGGCGCAGTGCGGCGCAAAAATGGAGGTGCATGTTCAGGGTGCTTGCGTAGGGGCAGGTCTGGAGCTTGCCGCGTTTGCACGCAGGGTGACTGCCGGTCCGCGCGCGTGGTTTCAACTTCCCGAACTGGCGATGGGGCTGCTGCCAGGGGCGGGCGGTTGCGTTTCGTTAACCCGGCGAATTGGCCGACAGCGGACGGCGGAGCTGGTTCTATCGGGCAGGCGTCTTTCAGCGCGAGAGGCGCACGAATGGGGGCTGATCGATGCGATTGTGGATGATCGCGCCGCTGACCAAAGTGGCGGCGACATGGTTTGAGGAGAGGCTGTGGCGTGCCGCAGACCATGCGCAAGAAAGCAGGCAGAGGTCTGCGGGTACGCCCACCGCGATTGTTCGCTGACGCGTGAGGTCGGCTGGGTCAGCGAGGTAGAGAGCCAAGGCCTGTTCGGCTGTCAGCGCCTCGTCCTGTCGCATCACCTCGCCGCTTCCGGTTTGCCGTGATACCGCCGACGCCATCGCCTCCCAAGGATCGAGCGAGCCAAACGGTGCATCGCTTCCGGCGGCAAGTGGCACCCCAGACTCGATAAAGCTCGCCAGCCGGTAGAGTGCGGGGTGCAGTTCCGGTGCAACCTCGGAGAGATAATGGTCACCGCGCTCGGCGATAAAGTGGGGTTGGCTGACCACTGCCAGCCCCATCGCGGCAATCATGACAATATGGTCATCGCGGGCGATCCCGGCATGTTCGATCCGGTCGCCGCGCACCGGCCCCGCAGTCTCAAGCGTGGCGAGGGTGAAGACCAGTTCGGTTTCGGTGGTGCAATGCGAGGCCAACCCGCGTCCCTGATCGTGCGCCGCGCGGATGAAATTCACCGTCTGATCAAAATCGGGCAGGTCGGAATCGTGCAAGTGCAGCTTTGCCGGGCCTAGCTGCCAGTGGAGCGAGGCTGGGGCATCAGCGAGTGCAAGCGTTCCGGCGAGCGTGCAATGCTGGAGCAGGGCACCCGATGCGACCTGTTCGGCGAAGTAGCCCGCGATGGCCGGGTCATTGCGCGGGGACATATCGGTCACGCCGGTTACCCCATAGCGCGCCAATTCTGCCGACACGTCAACAAGGCATGGCGGCTGGCTGGCAAGAGCCGCTTGCAACCAGCCGTCTTCATCAAACAGCCGCCCAGTGAACTGCCCGTCAATTCGCTCAAGCCCCGCTGGAGGCGCAGTTTTGGC
>JANNZB010000193.1:0-5331 GCA_031410395.1 Novosphingobium sp. | reverse complement strand
CCACGCTGATGAACTACATTAATGGCCTGAGACTTCCAAATCCGCAAAACGACGCGCGGCTGGTTGCCCAAACAGCGATAAAAGCTGGATTCGAGGTGACGCAAATATCTGACGTGGCAGTGACCGGCTTCCATCAGGCTTTGAAAGATTTCCGTAGCAAGGCTGACACTTCTGAAGTCGCCATGGTCTATTATGCCGGCCACGGAATAGACAATAATGGTGAAAACTGGCTGATACCTACTGACGCTTTGCTTTCTGATCCCAGAGACTTAAGTCAGGAAGCCATTCGTTTGTCTGAAGTACTGGATACAGTTGCAGGTGCGAAGCTGCGCGTGATCCTGCTTGATGCCTGCCGAAATAGCCCCTTTGCCGACAAATGGACCAGCCTGAGGAGAGAGATCCAGCCGGGTCTCAGTCGTGTCGATGCTGCAGAAGGCTCGCTAGTGATTTTTGCTGCCGATGCCGGATCGACAATTCTTGACGAGGGAGCTGACGGAAACTCTTATTTTGCCAAAGCAATTTCTGATCGACTGGCGGAACCGGGCCTGTCACTGCAATTGTTGGGTAACAAGATTTACGGCGATGTTCTGAAACAGTCCGGGGGAAAGCAACGCCCGACAACCGCGCAAAGATTGCCAGGGATGGAATATTATCTGGTGGCAAAGCCCGAAGATCCGTCAAGCGGACTGACCACCGATCAGGCAGACTGGCTGCGGGCAAAAGATTTGAACACCGCCGAGGCTTACCGTTTGTACATGCGCATTCACCCGCAAGGGAAATATTTCGCCGTCGCGCAAAGCTATTATGAAGACAAGATACTGACATCTGGCGTACGTCCACAGCAGAATCCAACGGCCTTGCCGGATGTGGCATCTGCCCCCCAGCAAGCGAACGTTGTCCAACCTGCGGCTAGCCCTGCACCCGCCTATTCAAACACGGCCGTTGCTTCCCAAACTCCGCCGCCTTCCCAAACAACTCCGGCCTATGTACCAGCGCCAGAGGTCACGGCGACCAAGCAACCGGTCTATGGCCCCACTGTGTTAACCCCGGCCCCGCAAGCTCAGCCTAGCTCCGCGCCGATGGTTTTGCCGCCTGCGTCAGCGGCGCCGCCGATTACCCAGTCACCAGTTGTGGTTGCGTCTTTGGCACAGGCGCAGTCAGCAACCTACGTTGCGCCGCCCGTTGTCCGTCAATACGGTAACGGTGGTTTCCCGATCATGCCTGAACCGCCGCAGTTCAACTTAGGACCATATCCAACCTGCAAGGATGACTGGCAGTCTGTGGTAGACCCTTTGAAGAAAGTTTATACAACTAACGCCTGCAAGGAAACTTTCTTTAAATACAAGACGATGTGGTTGAATAAATATCGCGAGGCGATGAATGATTACAGCGGCCAGATCGGAAATATTTATTCGACCGAAGTTGCGGATCATTTTTCTACGAGGGAGGCGGAGAAAAGTCAATTTTACAAGGAAATGATCCGCCGTACTGAAGCGGTTAAAGATGGCGGCAGCATGATGGTAAACTATGAGCAAGTTGTCGCTAAGTTCACTGAAGATTTTAAGATCGTGGTTGACAGCTATGACATCGCATCAGGTTGCAATGGGCATCCAACACCAGCTGGACTGGCGCCCAACACCGCTTGTTCGAGATGAACGCAAGGCACACGGGTTGTGGTTGAACGAGTTGTTCCTCGCTGTTTCTGGTGACGTAGGACAACACACCGATGCATTCTAAGCCTATCTTGGCCTCTGTAGTAATCATCGGCCTCGTCCTGGCATGGGCATGGATGCATTTCTCGCCGCCGCTGGTCGATAGTCTCCAGATTGATTCAATCGCGAGTTTGGCGTCGATCTATTATGTTCTGGTTTATTTGCCCGTGGCGATGCTTGCGCTCGGGCTAGGTCGGATTTGCGCGGTCCGGCCCCTGCGCGCAGGCCCGGCGATGGGGCGGTGGACGGTGATCGGTCTTGTTACAGGACTTGGCGGGCTGGGGCTCTGCGCGATGCTCGCAAGGATCAATGGCGGCATGGCTCCGGCGCTGCAACCAGCGAAAACATCGGGAGGGTTGCTGGCCCTCGGTTTGGCGCTGACCCTGTTCCAGGTCCTGGTCGAGGAATTGCTGTTTCGGGGCTGGTTGCGGCTGGTTCTGCGCAAGATGCTCGGCGCGCGCTGGTCGGTCATTCTGGCCGCGCTGGCCTATGCTGCCTTTACCATGGCTGGCAGCGGATTTGCGGTTTTGCCTTTAGCCAATCTGGTGCTGCTCGCCCTGTTTCTCGGGCTGCTGGCCGAACGTTCAGGCGGGATCGCTGCGCCGGTTGCTGCGCATTTTGGCTGGACCGCGCTTGAGGATCTGGGTCTGGGGCTCAATCCCAATCCCGGCACAGGGTCCTTTGGTGCCTTTCGCGATTTCGACCTTTTGGGGGCACCGCAGTGGGGCGGGACCGAAGCCGGGCTGGCCGCTTCGATCGGCATGGCCGCAGTGCTGATCGCGTTTTGCCTGCCGCTGCTCAATACTCGGAAAAGCGCGATTCCCGAGGGCGCCCACAGTTTTCCGGAGTAGACGGCACCTGCCCCGTTCCCGGTTCGACGCAAATCGGAAAAACTCTAAATCCCCTGCTGCGCCCGGGTAACATCGATCCGGTTGCGTTGCTGAACGAAGGCGGCGAGCACCGCCCCTTCCAAACTCTCACGCTTGGCATCGTCAGACGGGACGCTCAGGGGATCGACCGGCTGACCGTCAATAATCACCTCGTAATGCAGGTGCGGACCAGTCGTGCAAGTGCCGGTCACACCGCTGAGACCCAAGACAAAGCCTTGCGGCACGCGCTCGCTTTCATGCAGGCCTTCAGCAAAGTGGCTAAGGTGAAAATAGCGCGTCACCCAGCCGTTGTCATGCTGCACCACCGCCATGTTTCCGCCGCAACCGGTCGGGTGCGCTCCGATAACCACACCAGCAGCCGAAGCGTAAACCGGTGTGCCAACAGGAACCCCGAAATCAACGCCCTTATGAAGGCGGTTGTAATTTAGGGTTGGATGAAAGCGCATGCCAAATTTGGACGTAATCCGCGCGCCATCGACCGGCGTGCGCATGAACCCGCGCCTGGTCGTCGCGCCATTGCCATCGAACCAGCCAAACTTGCCGTCGCTCTGTTTGAAACGATAAAGCGCTAGGCTTTTTTGCGCGGTCGTCAGTTTGGCATAGAGCAGTTGCGGTTGCCCAACGACCTCGCCGCTGGCGTTGACAGACTGCGAATAAGCCACCTCGAAGGTATCACCCGGCGCGACTTCGGAGGCGAGGTTAAAGTCATAGGCGAAAGCGTTGATGAATTCCGGAACCAGAGTGTCCGGCACGCCCGCTGAAACTGCCGAAGAATAGAAACTTTCAGTATCGATCTCGCCGGGCGTGAATTTGATGGTGCTGGCAAGGTCCGCCGCGACTGCTGATGCTGCGAAAGCGCCAGTGGAATCGCGCGAAACTACCACGCCCGCGCCATCGGCATAAGAGACCTGAAGCCGGTCCAGCCGGTAGATCTTGCCCAAAGGCATCATCTGCGCCGCGAGGCGGATTTCGCCGGGCTTTGTCATGATGCTGCTGGCTGCTGCGGCGGCGGCGGTGGCATCTTCGGTTGGAACCTCCAGAGTTACCAGTGCCTGGACGATTTCGCCTATGCCCGAGAGGCGCAGCGTGCGTTCCATTGCGCCCGGCACTTCGGCCTTTTCAGGTGTTTGCGCCGCATAGCTCGGGATGGCAGCAGGAGGCAGCTTGGTCATCCACGATCCGGTGAATGCAGCGGCAAGCACCGCGGCAGAACTCGCCCACGCTAGGTACTGGCTGCTGCGTGACGGGATTTGCGCATCAACTGCTGCTCCGGGAACAAAACTGGTGCCGATGCCCTGCCACGCCTCAGGCAGACTGGACGTAGCTTCGGCCGGGATCTCAGCCCCGTCGCCAGATGACAGTTTTGGCGGTGAATCGGCCTTGACCGGCGGTTTGCTACGCCACGAACGCGGATCGAAATCAGTCTCGTCCATCTCAATCCCCCCAACGCACAAGTACACTTAAAGCGAAATAGTTATAACGCTGCTTTTGCCAGACGAGAAGCTGTGCTTTAACATGAAGCAGGTCGTTCCTTTGGGGGAAGTTCATGACTGCAGGCAATCGAGTTGCATGGCGGGAGGGGCAGTTCCTGCGTCCGCAACACTTCCAGCAGGCTGACCGAAGCCTGGACTTTCGCCTGCGCGCGCGGGCGTCTATGCTGCGCCCTTACCCTTGGGGCCTGAGTGAAATTGTAGTTGATGAGCAACTCGCCACTTTGGGCAAATTCGCCATAGTCCGGGCGGTTGGCGTAATGTCTGACGGCACGCCGTTCGCAATTCCTGAAGACCAGCCGCCGCCGCCGCCGCTTGATCTACCCGAAGATACCCGCGACGCCACGATCTATCTGACATTGCCCGCGGCCCAGCCCGGCGCACAGGAATTTGCCGAAGCAGGCGATGCCGGACCAGAAATTCGCTTTGCCGTAGCCGAATCGGAAGTCGCGGATTGCTTTTCAGGCGAACGTGACCGCGAGCCTATCGATCTGGCGCGACCCAATCTTGCCTATGGCGTCACCCGCGATCAGACATATGGCCGGGTGCTGTGCGGTCTGGCGCACGTGCGTGAGATGCAGGGCAAGCGCATCCATTTTGATGATCGCTATATTCCCCCGGCGCAGGACATCCGCGCCTCGCTACCGCTCAAGCATGGTCTGACCGATATCCTCGGGCGCTGCGAACAGCGCGCCAACGAACTGGCGCAGCGCGCGGTCGAATCAACCGATGGCGGGGCGGAAACCTTTGCTTCGTTCCTGCTGCTTCAGGCGCTTAACCGGTGGATTGCCGTGCTGCGCCATCTCGAAAGCCTGCCGGTTGTCCACCCAGAGCGGCTCTATGAGGCGCTGGCGAGCCTTGCGGGGGAAATCGCCACACTGATCCGGCCAGACCGGCGTGCGCCCGAACTGCCGCCTTATGATCACGAAAAGCTGCGTGAGAGCTTTTCGCCGCTGATTGATCTGCTGCAAACCATGCTCGCTGCAGTGTTTGATCGCTCGGCGCTGCAACTGCCGCTCAACCAGTTGAACGTCGATAGCTGGGTTTCTCCGATTGTGGATCGTGGACTTTACGCCAACGGCTATTTCTACCTCGCGGTGCGCGCAGCTGCATCGGTTGATGAAATCCGGCGCGGGTTTGCTCAGGTGGCCAAGGTCGGTTCGGTCGAGCGAATGCAGCAGATCGTCAATGCCGCGCTTCCCGGTGTGCCATTGCGCCACACACCCACGCCCCCGCCAC
>JANNZB010000192.1:0-11194 GCA_031410395.1 Novosphingobium sp. | reverse complement strand
CACATCAATCCGCCCTAGCGGGGGAAGGCCAGCGATCCCGGGTCAAGCCCGGGACGACGGGATGTCTTTGAAGTGCCTACGGTTCAGACCGTCGGTCCTTATGCTAAACCCAGCGGCCCCGCCCCTCAATCCGCATGAAACGCCAATGGATGCCCGCGCAGTTCGGCATCGCGGGTGAGCAGCTTGCAGTTGGTCTCTTGGGCAACGGTCAACAACAGTTCATCGAACGGGTCTTTGTGGGCGATCGGCGCTGAAAGCGGCGCTGCAACATGGGCGGCAAGCATTGGTTCCACGGCCTGCCCCAAGGCTTCAAGCACATTGAGCAAATGCCGTGGGTTGATCGGCCCTTTCCGCTCTCCGCCTGATGACATGCTGTTCCATTTCAGGCGCAGCTCCATGATCGAGATTGCGGAAACCAACAGGTCATTGGCGGGATCGATGATTGCTGCGCGTTCACCCGCAGTCAAAAGTGACCGGTCGATTGCCATCCACAAGACGATGTGTGTATCGAGCAGGAGCCTCAATCGTCAAGTCCAAGCACTTGGCGGCTGAAAGCCGGATCGTCGAACTCGGGCGGCCACAGATCGACGCTCCCGGACACCCAACCAATAGACTTCAGGTAGGCTTCACCAGCTTCGAAATTCAGCTTCGGTTTTCTGGTTTCTGTATTGGGAGAGAGTTTGGCCACGGGCTTGCCGAACTTGGTAATCCAAACGGTTTCGCCGCGCTCAGTGGCGGCAATCGCGGCGGAAAATTTAGCCTTCGCTTCCCGAATCGACATTTCCACAAGACCAACTCCTTAAGGTGACAAAGTAGCATTTCGCAGGTGTGACTACAAGTAGTCACCGATTGTCGCCTTGTAATCCACCCCCACCCCCGATAGCGAAGCAGGATGCTTCTCAACCAGACCGCGCTTGTTCTGATCGGGCTGCTGCTCGGCGGCTGGGCCGTGCTGGCGGGCTGGGCGATGCTTTCTGCACGCGGCAAGGTCCGGCGCGCCGAAGCTAGCCAGCGTGCCTCGCGCCGCATGGCCAAGATGGTCGAGGATTCGCCCGCGCTGCCGCTTCTGGTGCGCACCGATGGCCGGATTGAGGCCGCGCCAAAGCTCGCGGGCTGGCTGGGTTTGGATGCCGTGCCGCAGTTCCTCACCGAGCTTTCGCAGGATGATCGCGGATTTCCGCCCGACCAGCTCGCCGCGCTCAATGCTGCAGTGCTGCGAACCCAAAAAACCGGCGCGCCGTTCCGCATGGTGGCAACGCCGCAGGGATCGAAGCGCAGTCTCGCTTTGCGCGGGCATCTTTCGGACCCGCAGGTTTCCCCCGGCGGCGCGGCTCTGGTGTGGATTTTCGATTTTTCCGACAGCGAAAGCGAACTGGTGCAGCTGCGAGGTGAGGCTTCGCGGGCGAAGGAAGATTTCGCCGCTCTGGTGGGCCTGATCGAAGCCGCGCCGATGGCAATGTGGTTCCGCAACCCCGAAGGCAAGATGCGGCTGGTCAATCGGGCCTATGTTACTGCGGTGGCAGGCGAAAGCGCCGATGCAGTGGTCGAGGCGGGGACCGAACTGATCGAAAAGGTCGAGGGCCTCAGCGCCTCGCACATCGCCCGGCAGGCGTTTGACCGCCAGCGCCCGATAGAGCGCATGATCGCCGCGACCATCGGCGGTCAGCGGCGGATGCTGCGTGTTTCGGACCTGCCGCTGGGCGAAGAGGGCGTTGCTGGCTACGCCGAAGACGTTGAAGATATGGAGGAATTGGCGCGCACTCTGCGTGCTTTCCGCGATTCGCAGCGATCAATGCTCGATCAGCTTTCCGCCGGTGTCGCGCAGTTCGATGCCAAGCGCGGGCTGACTTTCGCCAACCAGCCTTTCCAGCGGATCTTCGCGCTCAAGCCCGCAATCATGTTTGACCCGCCGAGTTTTGAGCGCCTGCTCGATATGGCGCGCGATGCCGGGCGCGTGCCCGAAGCGCGCGATTTCCCGGCGTGGCGGCGCGAAAAAGCCGGGTGGTTCCTGTCGAGCGAGACGCAGGAAGAGGCTTGGCCGCTGTCTGACAGCACCCATCTGCGCGTGGTTGCCCATCCGATGCCCGATGGTTCGCTGCTGATGATCGCCGAAGACCGCACCGAACAATTGCAGCTTTCCTCGGCGCGTGACACGCTGCTGCGCACCCGCACCGCGACGTTTGACAGCCTGTTCGAATCGGTCGCGGTGTTCCAGCCCGATGGCCGGATGCAGCAGTGGAACCGTCGGTTTGCTGCGGATTGGGGCCTCGATGCCGAATTCCTCGATACCCATCCCAAGGTGGAAGAACTGCTCAAGCGCATTGGCGCGCGGCTGAAAAAACCGGCGCAGGCGAGGGGCGTGGGCGAGGTGGTTCGCGCTGCGACGCTCGATCGCAAGCAGACTGGCGGGCGGGTAGCGCTGGCCGATGGCCGCACGCTCGAATTTGCCGGGGTGCCGCTACCCGATGGCAATGGGCTGCTGACAGTGCTCGACATTACCGACAGCCAGAAGGCCGAAGAAGCTTTGCGCGAACGCAACGTTGCGCTGCTCGAGGCCGATGCGATGAAGACGCGCTTCCTCGCCTCGATGTCATACGAATTCCGCAATCCGCTCAACGCCATCGGCGGGTTTGCTGAGCTGCTGGGGGCCGGACTGGGGGGTGAACTCAACGCTTCGGGCGCTGAATATGTGCAGGACATTCTGACCTCTGTGGGGCGGCTGGGCGAGCAGATTGAAACCGTTCTCGACCTCTCGCAAAGCGAGGCAGGGATGTTGCCGCTCGCTGCTGATCAGATTGAGCTGCTGCCTTACATCACCGCGCTGGTCGAAGAACGCAGCGGCAAAATCAAGGCGGGCGAAATTACGCTCGATTTACGCGGCGACAAGGGCGCTGGTGGCATCACTGGTGATACCCGGCGATTGGGCAGGGCGCTCGGCCATCTGCTCGATAATGCGCTTGCCGCCACGCCGCGCGGCGGGCGGGTGCTGGTCGAGTTGTCGCGGCTGAAAAATGGCAAGGCGCGAGTGGTAATCTCGGACAATGGCCCCGGTATGGATGCCACCGCGCTCGCCCGCGCGCTCGGCGGAGTGAAGGTCGGGCCTAAAGGCGCGACGCCTGAACGGCGTCAAGGCCTCGGCCTGCCGCTCGCGCGCCAGCTGATCGATGCACACGGTGGGACCTTCGATCTGCTGTCCGAACCGGGGCAGGGCACCGCCGCCATTGTCGAGCTGCCATGAGGGTGGAATTGCCCGATCTGGCGGCGATGCAAATGTTTGGCAACCGCATTGCACTGGCGCTCAAAATTGGCGATGTGGTGGCACTGTCAGGCGGGCTTGGGGCGGGCAAAACCACACTGGCACGGGCGGTAATCAGCGCTTTGGGCTATGCCGGGGAGGTGCCATCGCCCAGCTTTGCGATCATTGAAACTTACGATCCCCCCGCCGTCACCCTGCCACTGGTTCACGCCGATTTCTACCGATTGCAGCGTTCGGCAGAGGCGCAAGAGATTGGCCTCGATGATTACCGCGAAGCTGCGGTTTTGCTTGCCGAATGGCCGGAAAATGCCGGCGGATTTGCCCATGAACCCGGCTGCCTTTCGATCTTACTGCAAACCGCCACATCGGGACGAATTGCCACTGTAACCGGCGGGAAAGATTGGCTAGGGCGGGCAGCATGGATGTGAACCTACCCGATGGAATCGCCGCCTTCCTTACCGCTGCTGGCTGGCCAAACGCCGAGGTTGAGCCGTTAGCAGGCGATGCCTCGTTCCGGCGCTATTTCCGTGTGTCGATGGGCGAAAAATCGGCGATGCTGATGCACGCGCCGCCACCCGAGGAAGACCCGGCACCCTTCCTGCGCGCCGCGCGCTGGCTCGATGAAAACGGTATGCGCGCACCGCATGTTATCCATGCACAGCCCGAAAAGGGCTGGGTGCTGCTCGAAGACTTTGGCAACGTGCGGATGCGCGAATATGTCGATGAATGGCCGGCTGATGAGCATGAAATTTACGCGTCGGCGATTCTGGCCTTGAAGCAGCTTCATCGCCTGCCACCGGGGCCGTTCAACGATTATATCCTCAACGAATACCAGCGCGAGGCTCGGCTGTTTGTTGACTGGTATGTGCCCGCTCGCGGCCTTTATGTCGATGGCCAGACATGGTCAGCGGCATGGGATGAGGCGCTCGCGCCGATGATCCCGCGCCAGAGGCCTGGGGTGACGGTATTACGCGATTATCACGCCGAAAACATCATGTTGCTGGGCGGGCTTCATAAGCAAGGTTTGCTTGATTTTCAGGACGCGTTGATTGGCCATCCGGCCTATGATCTGGTGTCATTGCTTCAAGACGCTCGCCGCGACGTATCGCCCGAACTTGAGGCGGAAATGATCGACCTTTATTGGGGCAACCAGCCAGGGAAAAAGGATTTCCTCGCCGATTATGCCCGGCTCGGGGCACAGCGCAATGCCAAGATCGTCGGCATTTTCGTGCGGCTGTGGAAGCGCGATGGCAAGGATCGCTACCTTTCGATGATCTCGCGCGTTTGGGCGGCGCTGGAGCGCGATGTTGCACATCCGGCAATGGCCCCGGTGGCACGATGGTTCGATACCAACATTCCGGCGGAACTGCGGGCTGCCAATGGCGGCGAATGGTCGCTGTGACCACCCACAAGCTCGCTTCAGACACGGCGATGGTTATGGCTGCGGGTCTCGGCAAGCGCATGCGTCCGCTCACCGTGTCAAGACCAAAGCCCTTGGTGAAGGTCGCGGGCAAGGCTTTGATCGATTACAGTCTGGACCGGCTGGTTGATGCCGGGGTGGCAAAGGCGGTTATCAATGTCCACTATTTTCCCGAACATCTCGAAGCACACTTGAATCAATACAAGGGCTTGCGGACGATAGTTTCGGATGAACGTGAAGTACTTCTCGAAACCGGCGGCGGCATGGTCAAAGCTCAAAGCCTGCTGCCCGATCCGTTTTTCTGCGTGAACAGTGACAACATCTGGCTTGATGGCCCGCGCAATGCGTTTGCCGAATTGAGCCGTGTTTGGGATCCGGTGGAGATGGATGCGCTGCTGCTGCTGGTGCGGCATCCGGCGGCGTCAAACTATGCCGGCAAAGGCGATTTCAACCTCGATCCGCTCGGCCGCATCACCCGCCGCCGTTCTGGCCGCATCGCACCCTATATTTACAGCGGCATCCAGCTTGTTTCGCACCAGCTGCTCCGCGATGCCCCCGAAGGCCCGTTCTCGACCAACGTGCTGTGGTCGCGCGCGATTGAGGAAGGCCGCCTCCACGGCTGCGTGCACACCGGAACCTGGTTTGAAGTCGGCGATCCGGGGGCGATTGCGCCAACCGAAGCGGCGCTCGCGGGTGGCTGAGGCCCGCTTCCCAGCCGTCTATTCCATCGCCGCGCACCGAGGGTTTGCCGATGCTCTCGTCGCTGGGCTGGGGCCCAGGTATTCCGGCGGCGATCTGGGCCTCGCGCGGCTCACCCTGCTGCTGCCCAGCCAGCGCGCCGCGCGCACGATTACCGAGGCTTTCGTGCGGCTCTCGGGTACGGGGCTGCTGCTGCCGCGCATGGTGGTGGTCGGCGATCTTGATCTCGATGAAACGCTGGGGCCTTTGCTCGATCCGCTGGGGGCAGGCGCGGATATCCCGCCTGCCGCCGATCCAACCCGGCGATGGCTGAGACTGGCGGATATTCTCGCGAAGGTGCTCGGTGACAAGGCACCAAAGGGCGCGGCGTTGCTGCGGCAAGCCTTCGATATTGGTCGGACGATGGACCGGCTGCTGGTCGAAGGCATCACGCCGCATGATCTGGTGACAGGCCGAGCGCCGGAAGTGGTGGGCGAGCTTGCCCATCACTGGCAGAAAAGCATTGTCACATTCGCCACCGTGCAGGCTCACTGGATCGCCGAATCCGAAGCGAAAGGCGAGGTTGATCCCCCCGCCCGGCGCAACATGCTGTTTGAACACGCGGCGCGGCGCTGGAAGGAAACCCCGCCCGCCAATCCGATCGTCATCGCTGGCGTAACCAGCGCATCGCCTGCGCTGGCCAAGCTGCTGCGCTGCGTTTCTGAATTGCCACGCGGCGCGGTGATCCTGCCCGATCTCGATCTGGCGCTCGATGATGAGGTTTGGGATGCGCTCGGGCGAGCCGGTATTGCAGGCGACAAGGACGGCGCGCCGTTCGGGCGTTCCGATGCTTTCACCCATCCGCAATACCACCTGAAGCTGTTGCTTGGGCGCATGGGCATTGCCCGCGATGAGGTGCAGCCGTGGCACCGGGCGGGGCTATCCGCCGCGCCGCCAGAACGCAGCAGGGCGATTTCCAACCTGTTCCTGCCGCCCAAGGCAAGCGCGCGCTGGGTTTCGCTGGCTCCCGGGCAGCGGCGGCTATCGGGCGTGCGGCTGATCGAATCTGCGCATCCTGGCGAAGAATCGCTCAGCATTGCGTTGATAATTCGGGAAGCGCTCGCGGTGCCGGAAAAGCGCGTTGCCCTGCTGACGCCGGATCGTGAACTCGCTGCGCGGGTGATCGCGCAGTTGGAGCACTGGGGGATTGAGGCGGATGATTCGGCTGGCGAACCGCTACCGCAAACCGCTGCGGGACGGCTGTTTCTGATGCTCGCAGAAGTTGCGGCGAGTCAGGCCGCGCCGGTGCCGCTGCTCGCGCTTTTGGGGCATCCTTATGCGGGTGAGGCGTTCGGGCGGGCGGATTGGCTCGATCATGTTCGGTTGCTTGACCTTGCCCTGCGCGGGCCGCGTCCTGCGCCGGGGCTTGTGCCTTTGAGCGAAATTTCCACACGGCTGGAGGAGAAGCATAAGGGCATCGCGGATTGGTGGGAGGTGGTTGAAGGCTTGCTCGCGCCGCTGTTTGCGCTGGGCGAAGAACCAGGTCTCGATGATGCGCTCAGCGCCCTTGCCACTGCCGCCGAAGCGATCAGCGGCGGCAAGGTTTGGGGCGGGGCTGATGGCCGGGCGCTGGCGGGATTTGTTGAGGACTTGCGCGGGGCTGCTGCCGGTGAGGTCTCGCGGATTGATGCCGAAGGCCTCGCCACGATGCTGCGCGATACGCTGGACCGGATCGCCGTGCGGCCGCCGTGGGGCGGACACCCGCGCCTTGCCATCTATGGCCTGATCGAGGCGCGGATGAGCCGGGCCGATCTGGTGATCTGCGGCGGGATGACCGAGGGCACCTGGCCCGCCGCGCCCGCGCCTGAGTCGCTGCTTGCACCTGCCGTTTTGCGTGCACTGGGTGTGCCCGATGGCGATTTCCGCATCGGCCTTTCGGCGCACGATCTCGCCGCAGCACTGGGCGCGCCCGAGGTGGTGCTAAGCCATGCCAAGCGCGACGCCTCGGGCCCGGCGATTCCATCGCGGTTCGTGCTGCGCGTGCGGGCGATGCTGGGAAGCGATCTGCTCAAAGGCCACCGCGATGATCGCCCGGTCAAATTCGCGCGGACGCTCAACAATCCGAAGCCGGAGCCAGCCCACCCGCGCCCGGCACCGCGCCCCAGCGCCGATCAGCGCGATGTGCCGATTGCCGTGACCGGGCTCGATAGGCTGCGCGGAGATCCCTATCAGTTCTACGCCAGTTCTATTTTGCGGCTGCGCAAGCTGGATGAGATTGATGCTGAGCCGACGGCGGCGTGGAAAGGCACGATGATCCATGACGTGCTGCGGCGCTGGCACGAAGGTGAGGCCGCACTGGAGCAAATCGCCCGCGCTGAACTGGAAAAGATGAGCGCCCATCCGCTGGTGCGCGGGCTGTGGTGGCCTCGGCTAATCAAAGCGCTCGGCTGGATTGAAGCCCGTGTTTCACAGGTCAAGGCGGAGGGCCGCGAGCCGGTTCTGTGGGAGCAGGATGGCAATCTGGTGGTCGACGGTGTGCGGATAAAGGGCCGGGCCGACCGGATTGACCGATTGGCTGACGGCTCACTGGCCATCGTTGATTACAAAACCGGTGGTGCGCCCTCGCTGGGCCAGGTGACCAAAGGCTATGCGCTGCAATTGGGCCTGATCGGCCTGATTGCACGCGATGCCGGGTTCGCAGGAGTCAGCGGTAAGCCTTCGGTCTTTGAATACTGGACCTTGCAGCGCGACAAGGAAGACAAGAAGCAGTTTGGCAAAATGGAAACGCCGATCCTTTGCGGCAAGAAAAGGTCGGGCATCATCGCAGAGGATTTCATCCCGATGACTGAGGCCTTCCTCAGGCAAGCTATCGGCCTGTGGATCAAGGGCGATGCGCCTTTCACCGCCAAACCAAACCCGGACTACAAAGGCTATACCGACTTTGACCACCTGATGCGGCTCGACGAATGGCTGGCGCGTGGGGAGGAGGGGCAATGAGTGGCGGCGTGCAATCCAGCAAAGTCCAGCCACTTAAGGATAACCAGCTGCTTGCGGTCGATCCGCAGGATACCGTTTGGCTGAGCGCATCGGCGGGAACCGGCAAAACGCAGGTGCTTTCGGCGCGGGTGTTGCGGCTGCTGCTGCGCGACCGGGTATCGCCATCGCAAATCCTGTGCCTGACCTTCACCAAGGCCGGAGCCGCCGAAATGGCGGTGCGGGTTAACGAGGTTCTGGCTGACTGGGTGCGGATGGATGAGATCAAACTCGGGATCGAGATTGGTCATATCGGGCTTTTGTCGACCCCCGAAATTCGCGCCCATGCCCGCACGCTCTTCGCCTCGGTGCTCGATTGCCCCGGCGGTGGCCTCAGGATTGATACGATCCACGCCTTCGCGCTATGGCTGCTCGCGGCGTTTCCGGAAGAAGCGGGGCTGACACCCGGCACCCGCGCGATGGAGGACCGCGATCGCAGCCTGCTTGCCCGCGAAGTGCTGTCGGGCCTATTGCTCGATGCCGAGGCGCAGGGCGATGCGGCAATGCTCGAGGCGCTAACGATTTTGTCGCTGCGGATGACGCCTGAGGCAATCGAGGCATTCCTGCTGCGCTGTGCCTCGGCTCACGATGTGTGGGAAGGGCTTTCGCCGTGGGCGCAGGGGGATTTGGCGGGCGAGGTCAAGCGGCTGGTTGGGCTGAGCGCCGATGCGGGCGAGGCTGATTTGTTGGAGATGTGCGGAGACAATGCGTTTGATGTGGAATCGTTGCATTGTTGCCTGTTGGCCTACGGCGAGTGGAATGCCAAAACCGGTCGAACTGCACTTGAGGTGATCGGTGATTGGCGGATCGGCACCCCGCAACAACGTCTCGAAGAATTAGACAGGCTCTACAAACTGCTGATCACCGCAGATGGACTGGTGCGCGAGCGCAAGGCTTTCGCAAAAATTGATCCATCCGCAATCGACGCAACAGCCCGTGTAGGGGAATGTATCCGCGCTATTCAGGATCACCGCACCCTCCTCAAACTCGCCGACTACCTCACCCCCGCGCTCACGCTGGGTCGCGCATTTGCCCGGCGCTGGGCGGAGGCGAAGGCGCGTGATGGGCTCATTGATTTCGACGATCAGATCCGGCAGGCGGCGGCGCTGCTGCAGAACAAGGATTTCTCCGCGTGGATCCGCTATAAACTCGACCGGCAGTTCGATCATGTCCTCGTCGATGAGGCGCAGGATACCAATCCGGCGCAGTGGGACATCATCTTCGCCCTGACCGAAGAGTTTTTTGCTGGCGAAGGCCAGCACGATGATGCGCTGCGCACGCTGTTTGTGGTCGGCGATTACAAGCAGGCGATCTTTCGCTTTCAGGGGACCAGCCCTGTGCATTTCAGCAATGCCAAAAACCGCGTGCGAAAAATGATTGATGGCGCGGCGGCAAATGCAGAGCAGTTGCGCGACCGGCGAAATTTGCGCAATCTTCAAGATCTCGACCTCGGCGATTCCTTCCGCACCGCCGCTCCGGTCCTCGAATTCGTCGACAAGGTTATCGACCATGTTGGGCGCGAGGCGATGGGGGTGACCGAGGAGCAGGGACGTCACAAGGGACAGGAGCGCGACGGCATGGTCACATTGTGGCAGCCGGTTACCGGGCTACGGCTGGACGAAGATACCGACGATGCCGATGATGATGGCGGCGATGCATCTGAGGATCCATTCGGCGATCCCGTCGAAAAAAGTGAGGCGAGCTGGCTATCGCGCCAAGACCGAGCGCTGGCAGACCGCATTGCCGAGCAGGTCGCCGCATGGCTGAATCCGAAGGGCCCCGGTTTCCCGCTGATCAAAGGCGGGAACCGGCGCGCCCGCGCGGGTGACTTCATGATCCTCGTGCGCAAGCGGGCAGAGTTGGCCGGGCTGATAGTCGCGCGGCTTTATGCGCATGGGGTCTCGGTGGCGGGGGTCGACCGGCTGCGGCTGGGGGCGCCGCTCGCGGTCAAGGATCTGGTCGCGGCGCTGCGGTTTGCCGTGCAGCCATTTGATAGTCTCAATCTCGCCGCGCTGCTCGTCTCGCCGCTGTTCGGCTGGAGCCAGGAGGCGCTGCTCGAACACGGCCATCGCGGCCATCGTAATAATCCAGCATCTCTGTGGGAGCACCTGCGCGGATCGCGTGAACCGGCCGTGGTCGTGGCGGTTTCGCAGCTGCTCGAACTGCTCAAAAAAGCCGATTTCGATCCGCCGCAGGCGACGCTCCACTGGCTGCTCGTCGGCCCGTGGAACGGGCGGCGGAAGCTGGTCGCGCGGCTGGGGGTGGAGGCCAATGATCCGATCGAGGAACTGCTAAACGCCGCGCACACATATGCGATGAGCGATACGCCGAGCCTGATCGGCTTCCTCCACTGGTTCGATGCGGGTGATGGCGAACTGAAACGCGAGGCGGAAAGCGGCGGCGATATGGTGCGGGTGATGACCGTGCACGGATCGAAAGGGCTGCAATCGCCGATTGTCATTCTTGCCGATGCCACCTCTGATCCGACAAGGAACAAGCCAACACCGCTCGCACTGGACGACCCGCGCAGTGAACTGTTCGGTGATGCGGCGCGGGCCTATAAACTGCCGCTGCCGGGGGTACTGAAGGAAGAGCAGGCCGGACGCCTGCGGCTGGTTGCCGAGCAGGAAAAGGCGGCAGAGCTCGAAGAGCACTGGCGTTTGCTTTACGTTGCCATGACGCGGGCGGAGGAGGCGCTGTTCATCGGCGGCGCGCTCAAGCCCAGGCAGGTTGTTCCCGAGAGTTCCTGGTATGCAAAGCTGGAGCAGGTGATTGGCGAGGATAAAATCGCCGACCATCTGTGGGGA
>JANNZB010000191.1:0-2274 GCA_031410395.1 Novosphingobium sp. | reverse complement strand
CTCAGGCCGCGCCTATGCTGCGCTTGCTGCAGGGCGATGTTGGCTCGGGAAAGACGGTGGTTGCGCTTGAGGCAATGCTGATCGGGGTGGAAGCAGGCGCACAGGCCGCATTGCTCGCGCCGACGGAAATCCTTGCCCGCCAGCATTACGATACGCTGTCCGGGATGCTGGCAGGAACCGGCGTCAGCATCACCCTGTTAACCGGACGGGACAAGGGCAAGGCGCGCGAATCAATCCTGATGGGATTGCTCGATGGCTCGATTCAGATTTGCATTGGCACCCATGCGATCTTTCAGGATTCGGTCGGCTACCGCAATCTCGCGCTGGTGGTGATCGATGAGCAGCACCGATTCGGCGTTGGCCAGCGGTTGATGCTCACGCAAAAGGGCAAACGGACGCCGCATTGTCTCGCGATGACTGCAACGCCAATTCCGCGCACGCTTACCCTCGCGCAATATGGCGAAATGGACGTCAGCCGACTCGATGAAATGCCGCCCGGCAGGCAGGCGATTGATACGCGCGTGGTTGCTGTTGAGCGGATGGCTGATGTCGTCGGCGCGGTTGGCCGGCATCTGGAGGGGGGGCAGCAGGCCTACTGGGTCTGCCCGATGGTGCGTGAGCTGGAAACTGAAGATATCGCTGCTGCCGAAGCACGCTATGCCGAATTGAAGGTGCGTTTTGGTGAAGCGGTCGCGCTGGTTCACGGACAGCTCCGCCCGGAAGTGAAGGACGCTGCGATGGAGCGGTTTGTGCGCGGCGAGGCAAAGCTGCTGGTCGCAACCACGGTGATCGAAGTCGGCGTCGATGTGCCGAGTTCCACGCTGATGGTGATCGAACAGGCGGAGCGGTTCGGGCTGGCCCAGCTGCACCAGTTGCGCGGGCGGGTTGGGCGCGGCTCGGAGAAATCCACCTGCCTGTTGCTGCGCGGCACGGCGCTGTCTGAAACCGCGCGTGAACGGCTGGCGCTGATGCGTGAAACGCAAGATGGCTTCCGCCTTGCCGAGGAAGACTTGCGATTGCGCGGTGGCGGCGAATTGCTGGGTACGCGGCAATCGGGAGACACGCCTTTTCGGGTGGCAGATTTTGAACAGATCGCCCGGCTGCTTCCGATGGCGCATGACGACGCCCGTCTGCTGATCGAGCGTGACGGCGGGCTGACTGGCGAGCGCGGTGAGGCGGCGCGGTTACTGCTCTATCTGTTTGAGCGCGATTGGGGGGTGCAGTTGCTGCGCGGAGGATGATGGAGCGGTTGCGAGGATGGGCCCGGATGCTCAAGCGCGACATCGTCGTGATCTGGCTTGCCGCGCGCGATCCACGCGTGCCGCTGCCCGTGAAACTGCTTGCCGGGTTGGTGGCAGGTTACGCTTTAAGTCCGATTGACCTGATCCCTGACTTCATTCCCGTGCTGGGCTTGCTCGATGATCTGCTGCTAGTGCCGCTCGGCATCTGGCTTGTGCTCCGGTTGATCCCATCAGAGCTGCTGGCCGAATTACGACTTGCGGCGGGGGAGCAAAAATGGCCCGGCCCGGCGCGAAACGCGGCGCTGCTGATCATTGGTTTTTGGCTGGTCGGGCTGGTATGGTTATTTACCGAACTGCGTAATGGTAACTGGCTGGGCGCATAATTACGCTCTCCCGGACGCATGGACCAAAATGGTCGGGGAAAGAGGATTCGAACCTCCGGCCCCTGCCTCCCGAAGACAGTGCTCTACCAGGCTGAGCTATTCCCCGACCGATCTTGCCCAAGCGATGTTGGGCGAGGCAGGACATGGCGTATAATGGGGCAGCCGAGGGGTGGCAAGCCGACAGTGACGCGGCTAACAACTGCAAATGGCGAGCTGCGCAAAAGAAAATGATTCTCCTCGATCGGGCCATTGGGAGTGGCAATACCTCTCCTTGATGCGCCGAATTTGGGAGCATGGCGATGAGCGCGTTGACCGCACCGGGATTGGCACGCGTTCGCTGTTCGGCGCGGAGATTCGTTTTGATTTGTCGGGCGGCCTGATGCCGCTGCTGACCACCAAGCGCGTTTACTGGAAAACCGCGACGCGCGAGTTATTGTGGTTCCTGACCGGCGACACCAACATCCGGGCGCTGTGTGCCCAAGGGGTGGAAATCTGGACCGACTGGCCGCTAGATCGCTATCGGCGCCAATGCGGCGAGGCGATCAGCCGCGAAGATTTTTCGATCCGTATCGTCGCGGATGAAGAATTTGCGCGGCAATGGGGTGATCTCGGGCCGGTTTATGGCAAGCAATGGGTCGATTGGCCGACCT
>JANNZB010000190.1:0-2270 GCA_031410395.1 Novosphingobium sp. | reverse complement strand
GGACATCACCAAGGGCGGCACAGTGCGGGATGACACGAAGACGGTCACCATCGCCGTATCGCACGTTGAATACGAGAGCAGCAAGCGCCACTACGCGCACGTCGATTGCCCGGGCCACGCCGATTATGTGAAGAACATGATCGGCATGGCCCGGGCAATCGACGTGGGCGTAGTGGCGGTCGTTGGTCTCATACTCGACGTGTGCGGTCGAAATGGTAATGCCGCGCGCGCGCTCTTCGGGCGCCTTGTCGATGTTGGCGAAATCGACAGCCGAATTGCCTGCGACGCTTTCCGCCAGAATCTTGGTGATCGCCGCCGTCAGCGAGGTCTTGCCATGATCGACGTGACCGATGGTGCCGATGTTGCAGTGCGGCTTCGTCCGCTCGAATTTTGCCTTCGCCATTTTTCTTCCTTTACAGCGCGCCGCCAAACGCCGGCGGGCCGCATCTTTCCAAATCGGGTCGTGGAACGGGGCCGTCCCCACACACATACGCCCCGGCGAATCCGCCGGTCCGCTTGCGAAGGCGCGCCCTTAGCGGGAGAATCTGGCGGGCGCTAGGGGGTTTTTCAACCGCCGTCCGCTGTAACCGCGCTTAAGGTCGCGAGAGCGTTAGTGCCAAGCTCGGTCGCCTACAAAAGGTCGATCTTCGCGGCTGATGATCGAAAACTACGTGGCTCTCAGACTCAAAACGACATATATTCGGTTAAACGACAATTAATACTAAGTTTTTGAACACGAGACTCGATGAAAGAGGAGTCTAAATGATCATAAAGACTCTGATTGAACTTTATTAAAATGTGTATATAGTCCGAGTCGCTCTGTAGGAGACTCTAGATGAACAACCCTGTTGTAGGGCATTCCTTGCCCGAAACAACGGGTCGCTATATCGTGACCTTCAAAGAAGGCACAAGAACCGAAGCGCTTAATTCGCTCAAAAAAGATGGTGGCGTCGCCAAGGCAGATGTCATGATGAGCAGCGACTTTCATGCCGAAGGTATCGACATCGCGCAGGTGCCGAACAACGGCGGCGTTTATTTCGAGAATCTCAACATCGCGGTCATGAACATCGATCCGGTCGCGTCCGGGATAATGGCTGCGGAAGCGGGGGCAGGCTCCGCGATTCTTGCTGTCGAACCCGAGGGCATCATGTATGCTCTGGGCGCAGCCGGCGGCGTGTCGGGCGATTATCTGCGCGGCTTTCGCGATGCTGCCAATGCGATAGGTGATGGTCGTGATGCGGAAGATGCAGCAGCAGGCTTTCCGACGGACGCAGCGGCTGCGGCGCGGTTTGCCGACACGGCAGCGCTGACCTGGGGTTTGCAGGCGACCAAAGCGGGCGGATCGCGCTTTTCTGGCAAGGGCCGCCGCATTGCGGTGCTCGATACCGGGCTCGACCTGAAGCATCCCGATTTCATCGGTCGTGCGATCACCGGCAAATCGTTCATCGATGGGGTCGCCACAGCACAGGACGGCCATGGCCACGGTACACATTGTATCGGTACGGCCTGCGGTCCCAAGGCACCGACGAGTGGACGCCGCTACGGGGTCGCGTGGGGCGCGCAGATTTTCGCGGGTAAGGTTCTGTCGGACATCGGGCAGGGCGGAGACATTAGTATTCTTGCCGGCATCGAGTGGGCCATCGCGAACAAGTGCGATGTGATCTCGATGTCGCTCGGTTCGCGTGTGCCAATCACATCAGTCGCCTATGAAACCGCTGGCCAGCGTGCACTCAATGCGGGCAGCCTAATCGTCGCGGCTGCGGGCAACGATGCCGATCGGGCCTCGGGCGTTTTCGGATTCGTGTCGCGACCCGCGAATAGCCGGTCGATGATGGCCGTCGCCGCGCTCGACGGGTCGTTGAAGCTCGGCAACTTCAGCAATCGCGACACGGCGCTGAGCGCAGGCACGGCTGTCGACATCGGTGGGCCGGGTGTGATGGTATATTCAAGCTGGCCGATGCCGCAGCGGACCAACATCATTTCGGGAACCAGCATGGCGACACCGCATGTGGCCGGGATCGCCGCGCTATGGGCCGAGGCCACCGGGGCGACGGGCGCGTCGCTGTGGCAGCGATTGATCGTCAATGCGCGCGCGCTGCCTTTGCCTGTCGTCGATTGTGGGCGCGGACTTGTTCAGGCCCCTTGAGGCGGGGGCGGTCGACCGGTCGCCCGCACCGGTGGCAATCGGTTGGCGTGTTCGGTATTCCGGGAAGAGAGGAGACGTTCCATGCCACCAAGTTCGCCCGGGCCCAAGACCGACCGCGTCGAAG
>JANNZB010000189.1:0-3848 GCA_031410395.1 Novosphingobium sp. | reverse complement strand
CATCATCGCGGTGAACGTAGTAAAGGTCGAGATAGTTGGTTTGGAGGCGATCGAGCGAAGCAATGCAAGCTGCTGAGACCTTTTCTGGAGCGAGTCCTCCTGGCGGTCCGCCCATTCCGGTTTTGCTGGCAATCCGCATATCAGAGCGCACACCGCGGCTTACCACCCATTCTCCGATGATTGTCTCGCTTTCCCCGCCTTTGTTTCCGGGTACCCAAGCGGAATAGATCTCTGCTGTGTCAACCGAGCGTCCGCCGGCTTCATAAAAGGCATCAAGCACGGCAAAGCTGGCATCGCGGTCAATCGTCCAGCCAAACGGATTTCCGCCTAGCACCATGCGCAAGCCGCCAAGGCCGGAGTTGGGATCAGCCATTAAACTTTTCACGCAAGGCAAGCATGGCGAGCGCAGCTTTTGCAGCCTCGCCGCCCTTGTCCTTCTGCGCCGGGTCTGCACGGACCAGCGCCTGTTCCTCGTTCTCGACTGTCAATATGCCGTTGCCGATAGCCAGTCCATCCATTGTTAGCGCCATGATCCCGCGCGCGCTTTCACCCGCGACGATCTCGAAGTGATAGGTTTCACCGCGAATGACCACGCCGATGGCGATGTAGCCGTCATATAAGTCTGATTGATCGGCGAGCGCGATCGCGCCGGGAATTTCCAGCGCGCCGGGTACGGTGATGACGTCGCACTTATGTCCCGCTGCCTTGATCGCCTTCCGCGCCCCGGCGATCAGCATATCGTTGAGATGATCGTAAAAACGGGCTTCGATGATGAGAAATTTGGCCATCAATTATCCCCTAATCGATCCGCTGTTCGCCGACTATGGACAGCCCGTAGCCTTCCAGCGCTACCAAAGAATGGTGTGTGTTGGTCAGCAGCACCATATCGTGCACCCCCAGCTCAGCCAGAATTTGAGCGCCGACACCATAGTCTCGCAGCTCTTCGATAGGAACGTCTTCACCCGCGCGGATCGAGTTCTTGATCTCGATTGTGCGCGTCATCAGGCGGTTCATAGGGCGGTTAATCACCACTATAACCCCGGCACCGTGTTCACCGATTATGTCCATCGATCGGTGGAGCATGTCGGAGCGATCATTTACCTCGCCGAAAATATCGAAGAACATTGATAGAGTGTGCATGCGAACCAAGGTGGGTTCGGCTGGATCAATCCGGCCTTTGACCAGTGCCATAGTCTCGTCGCCAGTCGCCTTGTTGAAGAAAGTGCAGGCTTTCCATTCGCCACCCCAACGGCTGTTGAACGTGAGTTCGGCCTTTCGCACCACCATCCGGTCATGCTTGCGGCGATAGGCAATCAGATCGCGGATCGTGCCGATCTTCAGGTTGTGCAGCCGTGCGAAGGAGACGAGATCATCCATCCGCGCCATGGTGCCATCCTCGCGCATGATTTCGCAGATTACGCCCGATGGATTAAGCCCGGCCAGCCGCGAAATATCGACCGCCGCTTCGGTGTGCCCGGCCCGAACAAGCACGCCGCCATCGCGCGCACGCAAGGGGAATACGTGGCCGGGGGTAACGATGTCCTCCTTGCTTTTGCTGCCATCGATGGCGACAGAGACAGTACGCGCGCGGTCTGCAGCTGAAATTCCAGTCGTTACGCCCTCGCGTGCTTCGATCGATACTGTGAATGCGGTTTCATGCCGTGTGCCGTTGTGGCGGCTCATCAGTTCAAGCCCGAGTTGTTCGATCCGGTCCCCCGTCAAGGTAAGGCAAATCAGCCCGCGTCCGTGGGTTGCCATGAAGTTGATCGCATCGGGAGTTGCCATCTGCGCGGGGATAACGAGATCGCCTTCGTTCTCGCGGTCCTCATCGTCAACCAGCACGAACATCCGGCCATTGCGGGCCTCGTCGATGATCTCTTCAATGGGAACCAGCACCGGCGAATCGTCGTTGGAAAACAGGAACCGGTCGAGCTTGCCAAGTGTATCGGCAGTCGGGTTCCAGTCAACTTCTGTGCAATCGCGCAAGGTGTTGGCGTGGAGTCCGGCAGCGCGAGCTAGACCGGAACGGGTGAGGCGGCCTGCGATAACAAGATCGCGAACGCGGTCGATAGTGCTTTCAGTCATCTAGAATGAATATCACATCTTAATGTGATTGCAAACTACCTACACACATCACGATGTCGAATTCCGCGCTTTACGATTGCGCCATCTAAACTGCGATGCCGTTACAAACCCGGCCATACCCAGGCATGCCAAAACTGACAGTCCCGCGCCAATCCCCAGCGCTCGGCCGATATACAGCATGGGAAAGTGGGTGGCATAAAGCGGAAACGACAGTTCTCCAGCAATAACAGCAGCCCACCCGCCACCGCGTATGGCAAGGCCGCCGATCAGGATCAGCGGACTTATGATCGCTACGAACCCAAAATCGAACAGCCACGGACTGATTTGACTACCCAGCGGCAGGCCGAACAGTAGGGGCATGGCGATCAGGGCGGCCAGCCCTGCAACAGTGTTCAATTCCCTTTGGCCCCACAGCCGGCACAACAGAATGCCCATCGTGTACGAAAACCCGACGCGTAGCAGGCCGGCAAGGAACTCGCCAGCGCCTGCGCCGAGATTGAGGTTGCCGAATGCTTGTGCCTGCCAGCCCAAGCCGATCAGGCAAACCGCGGCGAATGCCATCAGCGTCCTGCTCCCAAGCCTCCAAAAGACAAAGCCATGCAGCAGATTGGCCACAAGCTCGAAGAATATTGACCACGCAGGCAGGTTGAGCGGGAAGTACTCCTTTTCACCCAGCGCCGGGAGCAGCAGTATATTGGCGACGAAGACCTTGGCAAAAGCGCGGTTGAACCCTCCTGCGGCTTCGAGCACAAAAGGAATGAACAGCAAGCAGCCAATGGCGATGGTTGGCCACAGCCGCATGTAGCGAATCCTGAAAAACTGTCCGCCATCCAATCCCTGTGCCAGTTTGGGTTCATAGGCACGCGCCATAACAAAACCGCTGAGCACGAAGAAGAAATCAACCGCCAGATAAGCGCGGGGGAACAAATGCAGTTGACCGTCAAAAACCGTGGGGACGTGGAACAGTACGACGCACATCGCCGCGATTCCGCGCAAGGCATCAAGGCCGAACAGGCGGTTGCCTGCGGGATTGGTTGGAATGGCCACAACCCGGACTTAGGCATGATAATCATGGCACACCAGCCCGACCCTTTCTCATTCTGTGGACGTCAGTAATTCCATCCCCTAGTTCGGACATGGAAGAGAAATACTCCCGGTGGGGTGCCCGGACTTCAAATCCGGTGGGAGGCACTTGGTGTCTCTGGCAGGTTCGACTCCTGCCTCTTCCGCCACCGGGCGCTGAATTTATTAGCTTTGACGGCACAACAGTGCTATATGCGCTGCGCTGAAGTTGAATTTTCGACGGGTATCGGCGCTTTATCTTTGGTTTTCGGGTTCGCCCAATGAACTGAAGCGGGCGACAACCAATTCCTTTCAATTGACGACACGACGCACGAACTCCGCCGCAATCTGCGGTTGAGACACGACTGTTTCTTGAAAGGAAACGCAAATGCCATCAGGCACCGTAAAGTTTTTCAACACCGACAAGGGCTATGGTTTCATCCAGCCTGATGATGGCGGCGCTGACAGCTTCGTTCACATTTCTGCCGTACAGGCAGCTGGTATGCACTCGCTCGACAAAGATCAGCGCGTGACTTACGAAGTCGAAACAGGCCGTAACGGTAAGTCTTCGGCGGTCAATCTCGGCTCTGCTTGAGAGCGACTTTCGTTCAGCGGGGATTGGGCTCAGGTCCAGTCCCCGATGGGCATTTTGGAGTTTGATTTGGCTAGGCTGAATCAAAAGCGGCACCGGCCCGCACCCC
>JANNZB010000188.1:0-2224 GCA_031410395.1 Novosphingobium sp. | reverse complement strand
CGACTGCCACGAGATCATCCGAGCCGATGGAGCCTGGACCGAAAGCTTCCAGCCAGCGGATCGCACCTTGTCGAATATGGATAGTGAACAACGCGCTGAGATCGAGGCATTGTTCCCGGAGCTGGCGACGGGGGCCTTCAGTTTGCAAGCCGCGCGCTTGTCGCTCAAGGGTTACGAAGCGCGTGTCCTCCTAGCGGCTTAAGGACCCCATGTCTCACTCCCCGTGGTCGCACGACGCTGTCTACATTCGTAAGCGGCAGCAGACCCCCTGAACCACACCGGGTTTGCTGGAGGCTCCAACTTCTGAGTAGGATGGAGCATCATGAGCAAGACATCGAAAAAGTCTTCCCCTGTAGTGCGCGAACGCGCGGTGCTGTTGGGTCTGGACAATCAGGGCCAGCATGGCTCGCGCTGGCAGGCAGTCCTGTCGATTTCTGCAAAGATCGGTGATCTGGTCTGTCGCCGACAGGCGCGGGCGGTGACAAAATTGAGCGCCTAAGGTGGTCGGTCCAATAGTTCGATGCGACTTTTTGGTTCGACTGCCTCACTACCACGAGGTGCGGTTTCCGGTCATTCAGCGATACTGCTTGCAGCCATATGCCAGTTTCAGTTTTCCCTGCTGGTCTGCAGTTATCAGGTACCGCGCGGCGCAAAGAGGATAATGGTCGCCGCAAGCACTGCCAGTGCCCCACCGCCAAGGTCCCAGATATCGGGTTTGTGTCCCTCCGCCAGCCACAGCCAAAGCAACGATCCCACGATGTAGATGCCGCCATAGGCCGCATAGGCCCGGCCAGCCTGATCGCTTGGCGCCAAAGTCAACAGCCATGCGAAGGCGATCAGGCTGGCAATCCCTGGCACCAGCCAACAGACCGAATGGCCGTTCCGCATCCAGGCCCAAAAGGCGAAGCAACCGGCGATTTCAGCGAGGGCAGCGCCTGCGAAGGTGAGAAATGTCGACAGGTAGACCGGCATCGTCGCTTGGCTCCAGGTTGGTCTGAAAGGCGATCATAGGGAAGTCGTCAGGGAAACCAACCATGGCGGTGCCATCCCGGTCAGCGCCGTCTGAAGGACCCGATCATAGCCGGCGAGCGTGAACATCCCGAATATCGCGAGCAGCGCGCCGAGCAGGACCTTCATCGTTCCGGCGGTTTTCAACATTTTGCCGCGCCAGCGCATCAAGGCCTCCCGCGACAGCGTCGCCAGCCGTTCTCGTTCAAGGCAGGGCCAAGCTCGCTGCGATGGGGAATGAACCGCGCCTTTCCCCGTGAAGAACAAGAAGCAGGTTGGGTTGGCGAGGATGGAAAGCCAGGTCATTCTTGGGTCCTGACAGCTTGAATGCACCAGACGCTAACGCCCCCCGTAGTGGGGCGTCATGACCCGTGTCAATCCTTCCAGGACGGAGCGCCCGTTACAGAGGGTCGGTGGTCTGGTCGGTCACTGACAAGCGCAGGCGATGAAAGTCCGGGCGTTGCTCGCGACAATGCCACACCCGGGCGCGCCTCTGACTTTTGCTGGTTATCTGCATGCAGTTTGATCAGGGCGCACCCGTTCGACATCGTTCGCCACCTGAATGCCTGCATGGTCGACAACATATTGGCCATCTATGCAGGCGTCCAACCGGTTCTCAGCCATCCAGACACCGCGCATTCGCGTGTTTTCTCTTACCAGAATCCCGCGTGCGGCTGGCGTGCGTCTTCTTCCAGGACCGGGCCAATGACCGTTGTAGGATGGCCGACGCATCCAGCAAAGACCTGAGCGCAGGGCACGTTCAGGACGGGCGGAGCCGGGTTTGCCTCACTTGTACACATATCGCAGAGCGCGATCTCCGGCAGTCCGTAGACCACGGCCCTCACCCCTGTCCAAAACGTGGCCCCCGCGCACATGGCACAGGGCTCGGTGCTGGTGACCATGACAAGCTGGCTCAACTCGTCCTTCTCAAATTTGCGCGACGCCGCACTCATGAGATTTCGCTCGGCATGGCAAGTGACGTCATTCTCCTCGCCAACTGTGTTTTCGGCTTCTAGAACAATGTCTCCGTCGAGGTTGCAAAGCAGCGCCCCGAACGGGTGATTTCCCTTGGATCGCGCAGAAGTGGCCAGAGCAATGGCTCGGCGCATCAGAACTTCGAGATCCAGGCTTTCAATTTCTTGTTGGGTTGGCATCGGCTTCCTTTCCTGATTTCTGTTTCTGAGAGCAGTTTGCTCACCCGGGCGGCCCTATTTCC
>JANNZB010000187.1:0-3974 GCA_031410395.1 Novosphingobium sp. | reverse complement strand
CTGCGCTGAAGGCCGCGCACGGCACCCAGCTCGACATGGGCAAGGCCAGCGGGCTGGTCAAAGCCGCGCTGGCCTGATCGAGTAGATTAGGCGCTTTTTGGCATGACCGAACAGTGCTCATTCACGATGCTCCAAACGCCGGCGGCATCTTTCTGGAACACATCGGTGCAGCGCACCACACCATTGGATGCGGGGCGTTCCTTGCTGGTTCCGTTCCACACGCCTGAGACCACGAAGGTGTCAGCATCAAGCAGCTGGATGTTGCGGGACACTTGCTGTTCACTGTCGATCAGTGCAGCGGCAAATTCGTCCTGCGCCTTGTCAAACGTGACGCGATCAGCTTCAACCGGGCCGAAGGCATAGTCAAACGCGACAACTCCGGGTGCGTAGAGCGCCTTGATCTTGGCCGCATCTTTCGATTCCCAGGTCTTCACCATCGCATCTGCGAGTTTGGTGGCATCCGCCTCGGTAACGGCAACTGCGGTTACAGGCGCCTCGGCCTTTTGGCAGGCACCCAACATGGTGCAGGCTGCGGCGGCTATTGGCATCCATTTTGGCATTGTTAGTCTCCCCAATAAATTTGGAGCGACCCAAGTAATGCTGGGTATCAAGCGGTCTGGCAGCGGTAAAGCGAATTTACGGGCAGGCTACCCTTCTGCTAAGATAGAAGGCATAAGGCAGTTATGACCCTCACCCCCCAATGGCTGGACGAATTGCGCGCGCGGGTGACGCTGTCTGGCGTGATCGGGCGGACGACGCGGCTAACCAAGGCGGGGCATGAGTTCAAGGCCTGCTGCCCGTTCCACAACGAGAAATCACCCAGCTTTACAGTTAATGATGCCAAGGGATTTTATCATTGCTTTGGCTGCGGTGCGCATGGCGATGTTATCCGCTGGATGGCTGATCAGCGTGGGCTGGGCTTCATGGATGCCATCAAGGAACTTGCGGCGGAAGCGGGGATGGAAGTCCCGGCGCCCGATCCGCGCGCGGCTGAAGTGGCGCAGAAGCAAGGCGGGCTGCATGAGGTGATGAAGGCCGCGCAGGACTGGTTTGTCAGCCAGCTTGCCGGGCCGGACGGAATAAAGGCGCGTGGCTATCTCGCTTCACGCGGGTTCGACGCGCATACGGTGGCGCGGTTTGGCTTTGGTTTCGCGCCAGAGGGGCGGCAGGCCCTCAAGGGAACCTTGTCGCAGTTCCCGGATGATGTGCTCGAGGAAGCAGGGCTGCGCATCGTCGTTGAGGGCAAGGACCCTTACGACCGTTTTCGTGGGCGGCTGATGCTGCCGATCGAAGATGCCCGTGGGCGAGTGATTGCCTTCGGCGGGCGAATACTCGAATTTGGTTCAAGTGATGCCCCCAAATATTTGAATTCTCCTGACACACCGCGGTTCGATAAGGGCCGCACGCTTTACAACCTTCACCGCGCCGGCCCGGAATCGCGCCAGACAGGGCGGATGATCGTCGTCGAAGGCTATATGGACGTAATCGCGCTGGCCGCTGCCGGGATTGGCGATGCGGTGGCACCATTGGGCACCGCGCTCACCGAGCGGCAGATCGAGATGCTATGGCGGCTGGTCGAAGCGCCGATCCTGTGTTTCGATGGCGACGCCGCCGGGCAGCGCGCGGCGATGCGGGCGGTCACGCGCGCCCTGCCCCTTCTGCGTCCATCACACACGTTGCGGATATGCCGCATTCCAGCGGGACTCGATCCGGATGACCTGATCAAACGCGATGGCGTTTCCGCGATGCACCAGGTGCTGGAGGGCGCGCAAAGCCTGATCGACACGCTGTGGCAGCATGAACGAGATTTGCAGCCGCTCGCCACGCCTGAAGACAAGGCTGGACTAAAGGCGCGGTTAATGGCGCATGTCGATGCGATATCAGATCAAGATATCAAGGCTCTGTATCGGCGGGAACTTCAAGAACAGTATTCCGCTTTCGCCTTTCCACCTCGCGAGGCCAAACCATTCATCCCGCGCGGCGCATCAGCACGCAATTTTCGTCCGCTCGTTCTCCCTGCTTCTCCCGAAGCGCGGCTGCGGTTGCGCAACAAGCCAGCGAACGAATTGCAGCGCGCGCTCTGCGCCGCTGTCGTCGCCGGACTTCACCGATGGCCTGCTGAAGTAGCCCGCAATCTCGATTCTCTGGGCCGCGCCGCGCCCATGGATCGGCGCATAGATGCAATTCTCGATCGATTTGATGAGGGCGCTACCCTTGATTCGCAAGCAATTGCTACCACATTGGCGAAGAGCGGCATGGGTCTGCCTGCCGCAGATGACTACATCGGTGTGAACACGGACTTTCTTCTGGAGGGTTTAGCCCCAGAAGAAGCGCGCGAATCTTTGAGTGAAGCCATTAGCTTACTGGTTGACCGGCCCGCTTTGCAAGGAGCACTGGACGCGGCTACGCAAAGGCACGAAAGGGAGTTCTCGGACGAGACTTTTGGCGAACAGCAGGCGTTGCGTAAGAGATTACTGGAATTCGATGCGCGCTTGCGGCAAATGGCCAGCGCGCGAGCCGCCCCGGCACCCGGGACAGACTCAAAACAGATGGCGGAATAATGGACGAAGACGATAACACCGGCGGCATGAACGAGGGCGGCGACGCCCCCCTGATTGACCTCAACGATGCCACGATCAAAAAGCTGATCGCGCGCGCCAAGCGGCGCGGCGTGATCACGATGGACGAGCTGAACGAGGCGCTGCCGCAGGATCAGATGTCTGCCGATCAGATTGAGGATGTCATGTCCGCGATCTCCGAAATGGGCGTCAATATCGTCGAAAGCGACGAGGACGCGGTCGATCCTGAAGAGCGCAAGGCCGAGGACGCCGAGGACGAAGAAAGCGTTGATGAACGCCCTGACCTCGTCAAGAAGAAGGAAATCATTGAGCGCACCGATGATCCGGTGCGTATGTACCTGCGCGAAATGGGCGCCGTCGAGCTGCTTAGCCGTGAAGGCGAAATCGCCATCGCCAAGCGAATCGAGGCCGGACGCGACACGATGATTCTCGGGCTGTGCGAAAGCCCGATCACTTTCCACGCGATCATTCAGTGGTCCGACGCGCTCAACGCAGGTGAAATGCAACTGCGCGAGATTCTTGATCTCGATGCCATGTTGCAAAAAGGCCCTGCGCCCGAGAACCTGACCGAAGAAGGTGACGAAAAGGGCGAACCGGAAATCACCGAAGCCACGGCTGGCCCTTCCTACAAGGAAGAGGAAGAGGTCGAAGAGGAGCCCGAAGTCGTCGATGAAGACGATGAGGAAGGCGGCGAGCCCCGTACCCGCCGCGCGGTTGAGGAAGAGGAAGAGGACAACACCATTTCGCTCGCCCAGATGGAAGCGCAGCTCAAGCCTGCTGCTCTCGAACGGTTCGCCGAAATTACCTCAGTCTTCAAGAAGTTTGAGAAGATCCAGTCTGACCGCCTCGATGTGATGGGCGCAGGCGGTGCATTCTCTGCCGCCCGCGAAAAAACCTATCAGCAGTTGCGCGAAGACCTGACTGCGCACGTTGAATCGGTAAAGTTTCACGCTACCAAGATCGAATATCTGGTCGATAACCTCTATGCCTTCAACCGCCGGCTTACCGCGCTGGGCGGGCAGATGTTGAGACTTGCCGAGCGGCACAAGGTTAACCGCAAAGACTTTCTTGATAGCTATATCGGGCATGAGCTTGATGATGCTTGGCTTGGGTCCAATGCCTCGCGCGACAAGAAATGGGCGGCCTTTGCCGAGCAAGAAGCCGATTCTGTAGAGCGCATTCGCGCCGAAGTTTCGGATATTGCCTCTGCCACCGGAATGGCGCTCAGCGAGTTTCGCCGCATCGTCAACATGGTGCAGAAGGCCGAGCGCGAGGCACGAATCGCCAAGAAAGAAATGGTTGAGGCCAACCTGCGTCTCGTCATTTCGATCGCTAAAAAATACACTAATAGAGGCCTTCAATTCCTTGATCTTATTCAGGAAGGCAACATCGGAT
>JANNZB010000186.1:0-4770 GCA_031410395.1 Novosphingobium sp. | reverse complement strand
CTTTAATCGCCCGGCAGTTTCGACGATGCTCGACCGGATCCTGCTCAGCGATTTTCGCAACCATCGCGCGACCGCCATCGAAGGCACCGGCCAGTTCAACCTGCTGGTGGGTGAGAACGGCGCGGGCAAGACCAATGTGCTCGAGGCAATCTCGCTGCTTGCCCCCGGCCGCGGCCTGCGCCGCGTCGCGCTGCCCGACATGGCGATGAAGGAAGGCGCGGGCGGCTTCGCGATCAGCGCCGCACTGAGCGAACGTGAGGTGCAGCTTGGCACCGGGACACTTGCGGATCGACCGACCCGCCGCGTGGTGCAGATCAACGGCACTGAGACGGCAGCGAATACGCTTTCCGAATGGCTGGCGATTGGCTGGCTGACCCCGGCGATGGATCGGCTGTTTGCCGAGGGACCCGGTGCGCGGCGGCGGTTCCTTGATCGGCTCGTGCTCGCCATCGAACCCGGCCATGCGCGCAATTCGGCGCGGTTTGACAACGCCTTGCGCGAACGTAACCGTTTGCTCAGCGATCCTGCCGAACCCGATGCAAGCTGGTTCGCCGCACTGGAGACGCAGATTGCCGAAGCCGGGGCGCTGGTGGCACAGGCCCGCGCGCGGCTGGTTGAAGCGCTATCCGGTGCGCTTGCCACACTTCCGGACGCGCCGTTTGCCCGGCCTGCCCTTGCGTATCACCCCGGCGGGCCGCTTGATGCCGATGCGCTCACGCATCGCCTCGCCGAAGGCCGCCGCCGTGACCGTGCAGCCCAGCGTTCGCTGATCGGGCCGCACCGCGATGAGCTTTCCGTAACCATGCACGGCAAGGACCAGCCCGCAGCCGAATGTTCAACCGGCGAGCAGAAGGCAATGTTGATCGCGATTACGCTCGCACACGCCGGACTGCTCCCCCCCGAACGGCCGGGGCTGCTGTTGCTCGATGAAGTTGCGGCGCACCTCGATCCGCTGCGGCGCGAGGCGCTTTTCGAGCGGCTACGCGGATCGGGCGCGCAAGTGTGGCTTACCGGGACCGAACTGGCTCCCTTCGCGGCGATTGTGAATGAGGCTGCGGTGTGGCGCGTTCAGGAAGGTAACGCCGAGCGGGTCAGCTAGTTCAGCGCCGAGGCCACATCCCCGACATTGGCCGCAACAATCTCTTCAATTCCGCGCGCTGTGGGGTGAACGTGATCGGCCTGAATGAGGTCGGGTTTGCCAGTCAAAGGGGCTAGGAAGAACTGCACCCGGGCCGCGCCGTATTTCTTGGCAAGGTCAGGATAGATCGGCTCAAACTGCGCCTTGAACGCGCCGCCAAGATTAGGCGGGGCGAGCATGCCCATCATCAGCACTTTGAGCCCACGCTTTTTCGTTTCCGCGAGCATGGCATCGATGCTCTTGCGCGTTTCAGCAGGGGGGAGCCCACGCAGCACATCGTTACCGCCAAATTCCAGCAGAACCAGATCAGGTTTGACCTTCTGACTATCGAGGACAAAGCCAAACCGCTGCGCCCCGGCCGCCGAAGTATCGCCCGAAACCCCGGCATTGGTCACCCGTGCATTGATGCCCTTGGCGCGCAGAGCGGTTTCGAGCTTATCGGGATAGCTTTCGCCCGGATTCAGCCCGTATCCAGCGAACAAACTGTCGCCCATCGCGAGTATGTGCCGTTCCGGCCCCATGACTGGC
This sequence comes from Novosphingobium sp., assembly GCA_031410395.1. Taxonomy (GTDB): domain Bacteria; phylum Pseudomonadota; class Alphaproteobacteria; order Sphingomonadales; family Sphingomonadaceae; genus Novosphingobium. Next base: position 3,104 of record JANNZB010000186.1, on the reverse strand, counting down.
ACCGGATCGGACGTATTGTTAGCCGCCGTGGCGCTGGGCTGAGGCACGGGTGCATCATTCGAACAGGCGGCGAGCAGCAGGCATCCCGCCGCAAGCACTACAAATCGGTACATTTTCACTTCTTGCGGCATGGCCCCTAGCTATGCCATTGCGGCGCGGTGACAAGCCCCCTTCCCGCCATTTCGGCTCGCAATCTTACCCTCACCCTCGGCACGGTGGAGATCCTCAAGGGGATCGATCTGGATGTCGCTGCGGGAGAGACGCTGGCGCTGCTCGGCCCATCTGGGTCGGGAAAAAGCTCGCTGATGGCGGTGCTCTGCGGGCTGGAGCGCGCTAGCGGCGGCATGTTGAATGTTGCGGGTGAAGATTTTGCCGGGCTGAGCGAGGATGGCTTGGCGCGGGCTAGGCGCGGCAGGATCGGCGTGGTGCTGCAGGCGTTCCACCTGCTGCCAACGATGACCGCGCAGGAAAACGTCGCCACCCCGCTTGAACTAGCCGGCACGGCTGACGCCTGGACTCGCGCTGGCGACGAACTCGCCGCCGTCGGCCTCGGTCACCGGCTGTCGCATTACCCGGCGCAGCTTTCGGGCGGCGAGCAGCAGCGCGTCGCCATCGCCCGCGCCACCGTTGCCCGCCCGCCGCTGGTCTTCGCCGATGAACCTACAGGTAATCTCGATGCGGCGACTGGCGCGCAGATCATCGACCTGCTTTTCGCTCGCCGCGCCGAAACCGGGGCGACGCTGGTCATGATCACCCATGATGAGCACCTGGCGCAGCGCTGCGAACGGGTGGTGACGCTGGCTGACGGAATGATTGCGAGCGACAGACGTGGCTGAACCAGCCGCGCCGCGCCTCTATGCCACCGCATGGCGGATCGCCCGGCGTGATCTGACCCTGCGCTTCAAAGGACTGCGCCTTCTACTCATCTGCCTGTTCCTCGGCGTAGGCGCTTTGGCGGCGATTGGCACCCTGACCCGCTCGGTCGAGCGCGAACTTGCAACTCGGGGCAGCCTGATCCTTGGCGGCGATGTGCAGGTCGCGGTTTGGCAACGCGGGCTAACCGATACCGAGCTCGCTGCGATCCGCCCTGCTGGATCACTGTCCAACGGCGTGCGGATGGCAGCAATGGCCAGCGCGGGGGAACTTGCCGCGCCGGTTGAACTCAAGGCAGTCGATGCAAAATGGCCGCTCTATGGCCGCCTGACACTGCAAGATGGCCGCAAGGTTGGCGCGCCGATCCAGGGTAGTGCCTGGATTTCTGAAGGCGCGGCGGCACGGCTTGGCGTTGCGAACGGCGGCTCATTTGCCATCGGATCGCAGCAACTGACAGTTGGCGGCATAATCGCCGACGAACCTGACCGGCTCGGCGAAGGCTTCGCGCTCGGCCCGGCGGTGATCGTCAGCGAGGACTTTCCCCAAGCGGCGGGGCTGATTCAACCCGGCGCGATGTACCGCACGAAATTGCGCATTGCCCTGGCTCCGGGCCGCGATCCGAAGTTGCTCGTTGATAAGCTTAAAGCCCAGTTCCCCGATTCCGGGTTCGATCTCAAAACCCGCGATGCCGCATCGCCTGGGGCTGAGCGGTTTATTGAGCGCATGGGTCAGTTTCTGGTGCTGGTCGGGCTCGCTGCGCTGGCGATTGCCGGGATCGGGATCGGCGGCGGCGTAGGATCGTGGCTGGAAAGCAAGCGCGGGGCGATTGCCACGCTCAAGGTGCTTGGCGCGACCTCCGCCGACATTGCCCGGATCACACTGATGCAATTGCTCGCAGCTGCTCTGGCGGGAACGGGTCTGGGACTGATCGCCGGTGTGCTTGTCACGCCGCTGCTCACCCGCGCCCTGTCAGGTCTGCTACCGGTGCCACAGGGCTTCACGATTGAGCCGGTCGCGCTTCTTACAGTCGCGCTTTATGGGTTGCTGGTGGCGCTGGTTTTCACCGCAGTGCCGCTCGCCCGCGCGCGCGCTTTCCCGGCGATGGCGCTGCTGCGCGCAAGGATCAGCCCGCTGGGGCGTGATTGGAAGCACGCCGCGCTGCCTATCGCGCTGGGCCTTTCCGCCATCGTCGCCCTCGCCCTATCGACCGCGCCAGATTGGCTGGTAACCGCCGGTTTCCTCGCCGGAACTGCGGCAATGTTGCTGTTGCTGGGCGGGCTTGGCTGGGCGATCCGCAAGGGGCTTGCCCGCCTGCCAAGCCCCGCCAATCCCCTGTTGCGATCTGCCATCGCCAATCTGTACCGCCCCGGCGCGCAAACCGGCGCGCTGGTTACCGCGCTTGGCTTTGGGCTTTCCGCTTTTGTCCTGCTCGCAGCGATTTCAAGCAGTCTTGATGCCAACATTTCTGCCCGCGTTCCGGCACGCGCACCCGACTATTTCGTCATTGACGTGCCAAAACCGCGTGCCGATGCCTTTCGCAAAGCGGTGCTCTCGGTCGCCCCACAAGCGCAGATCCGCATGGTCCCGGCGCTGCGCGGTGCGATCCTTGGCTATGGGCCGCCATCGGCGATGATCCGCGTTTCGAGCCTGAAGGATATCCCCGAAAAAGCCTGGGCGTTAAAGGGCGAACGCGGGCTGACCTATGCCGATGCAGTGCCCGAGGGCAACACGGTAACCGCTGGCAAGTGGTGGCCGAAGGACTACACCGGCCCGCCGCTGGTTTCGATCGACGAAAAGCTGGCCGAGACGCTGGGCCTCCATCTGGGCGATCACATGGCGATTTCCTTGCTGGGGGTTGAGCGCGAGGCGACGATTGCCTCGTTCCGGCGGATCGACTGGGATTCGCTGGGCTTCAACTATGTGCTGGTGTTCTCGCCGAATGCGATTGCCGATGCCCCGCACAATCTGGCGGCGACGATCGATCTGCCGGCAGGCTCAAGACCCGCCTCGCTCCTGCGTGACCTAGCCCGCGCCTTTCCTTCAAGCTCGGTGATCGAAACCGGGCCGATGCTCAAACAGGCGCGCGCGCTGCTATCGCAGATGAGCCTTGCCATCCTTGCCGCCGCATCGGTGGCGGTTCTGGCGGGAATTGCCGTGCTGCTCGGTGCGATTGCCGCGGCGCGGGCGGCGCGCACCTATGACGCAGTGATCCTGCGCGTGCTGGGTGCTAG
>JANNZB010000185.1:0-2843 GCA_031410395.1 Novosphingobium sp. | reverse complement strand
TTCGCAACCAGCGCCTATAAGCGCCGTCTTGCCTTCAAGGAACGCGAAATGGAACTTCTGGCCAACCATACCGCTGAAAAAGCCGCGCAATATGCCGCACACACTGAACGCCTGGAAGCGCGGGTGCAGGTGCTTGAACGCATCGCGACCGACAAAAGAACCGGTCTCGCCGCCGAAATCGAAGACCTTCGCAAAACCACCGTCAACTGATATTCCACTTAGCAGGGCACGACGAAAATGAGCACTCTAGGAAGCCTTATCCCGATCGTCGCCATTGCAGCCTGGGCAGCGGTTGCGATCAGCCGCCACAAGCACGGCATTGTCCGCATGCGCCGCGGCGAACGACTGAGCTTTGTCGACCGCGATCCGGAGGCACTTCCTTCGGCGCGCGAGAACGAACTGCAGGCCGAACTCGAAAAACTGCGCGAGCGGATCAAGGTTCTCGAACGGATCGCAACTGATGATCGGAAGAGCATCAGCCTCGCCAACGAAATCGAAGCACTGCGCGACAAGTAAGCACGAAGGATTGAGGGAGAAGCCACCATGGCCAATGACATGCTGTTGATCTCGTTCGCGACGCTGCTGGGCACCGCGATTATCGCACTGACCATTCTGCGCGGCTGGACGCTTTGGCTCAAGCTCAAACTGCGCGAGTTGGAACAGGCGCGACCTGAACTGGAAAGCGGCCTAGGAAACGGGGCAGCCAGGATTGAACTGGCCGACCTTAAGGAACGCATCCGCAAGCTCGAAGCGATTGCCGCAGGGGTTGACCTGTGAGGCACGCTGCGGGAGGAGCAGCACAAGCTGGAATTGGCCTTGGCAGTGCAATTGCCGTGGCAATCTCGTGGAGCCTTCACAAGTCGATTGTCTGGGCGGTGATTCATGGCGTGCTGTCATGGCTTTACGTGATTTACTTCGCTATCACTCGGCCCGGCGGACTAGCGTAGCACAACATTGCAGCGATGCCAGTCCGACCTTATATGCCCCTCATGCGAAGCCTTGATCACACCCTCGACGAATACCTCTTCCTTGACAGCGATGACCGTTACCGGCTGCTGATCGATCTGGGCCGCGAACTTGATCCGATGCCCGATGCGCTCAAAACCGATGCCACGCTGGTGCGCGGCTGTTCGGCGAAGGTCTGGGTCTATCCCGCGCCCACCGGCGATGATCGGCTTCATTTTCTGGCAGATAGCAACGCGGCGATCACCAAGGGGATCATCGCGCTGGTGCTCTCCGCCGTGCAGGATCGACACGCTGCCGAAGTTGCGAGCATGGACGTTGCGGCGGTGCTTGAACCCTTCGATCTGAAAAACCAGTTGAGCTCAAACCGAACGCAGGGGCTGCCCAACATGATAACGCTGATCCAGCAAACCGCCGCCCGGATCAGCGCCGAATGAAAATCACCCGGCCGTTCTGGATTGCTGGCGGCCTGACCGCCGTCGGGCTTGGCGTGATCGGCGTATTCCTGCCGATCATGCCCACGGTGCCGTTCCTGCTGCTCGCAGCGTTTTGCTTTTCGCGCAGCCACCCGGAATGGGAGCGGCGGCTGCTCGAACACCCCACTTATGGGCCCAGCCTGCTCGATTGGCGCCAGCGCCGCGCGATCAGCCGGCGATCCAAGATCATCGCGATAACCTCAATGGCGGTGGGCGCAGTAGTCGTCTGGTTTACGATCGGCTGGCCGTGGGTGCTGATTTCGCTTGCGGTACTGGCAATATCCGGCACGTGGATATGGACGCGCAACGAATAGCGCATCTGCGCCATTCGCGCTTGTCATCACCCGCCCGTTTGCCTAGGCCGCAAGGCATCATGACCAGCACCGCGCGCACACTTTATGAGAAAATCTGGGACGCTCACCTTGTTGAGCGCCGCGACGATGGCACCTGCCTGATCTATGTCGATCGTCATCTCGTTCACGAAGTGACCAGCCCGCAGGCTTTTGAGTCTTTGCGCGTTGCCGGGCGCACGGTTCGCCGTCCCGATCTGACGCTGGCGGTGCCCGATCACAACCTGCCGACCACCGCGAGGCTTGACAGCGCGGGCGCGAAAATCCCCATCGCTGACGTGGAAAGCGCCCAGCAACTCGCCGCGCTTGAGGCCAATGCCCCGGCGTTCGGCATCCGCTACATCGGCGCGAGCGATCGCGAACAGGGCATCGTCCATGTCGTCGGGCCCGAGCAGGGCTTTTCGCTCCCCGGCGCGACCATAGTTTGCGGCGATAGCCATACCAGCTGCCACGGCGGGCTCGGCGCATTGGCGTTTGGCATTGGCACCAGCGAGGTCGAGCATGTGCTGGCAACGCAGACTTTGCAGCTCACCCAATCGAAGACCATGGAAGTGCGCGTTGACGGCGATCTTGGCCCCGGCATTACGCCAAAGGATCTGGTGCTGCACATCATTGGCGTGATCGGCACTGCAGGCGGTAATGGCCATGTTATTGAATTTCGCGGTAAGGTTTTCGAGCAAATGTCGATCGAAGGCCGCCTGACCGTGTGCAACATGTCCATTGAGGGCGGCGCACGTGCAGGCCTGATCGCGCCCGACGACAAGACCATTTCCTACATAAAAGGCCGCCCGCTCGCTCCCAAGGGTGCGGAATGGGATGCAGCCGTGACCTGGTGGCAAAGCCTCGCGACTGATCCGGGCGCGAAATTCGATAAATCGGTGGTGATTAACGCCGCGGATATTCCGCCCACCGTTACCTGGGGCACCAGCCCTGAGGACACTGTTTCCATCAGCGGCGTCGTGCCCGCGCCGGAAAGTTTTCCTGACCCGGGCAAACAGGACGCCGCGCGCAAAAGCTTAGATTACATGGGGCTGGAGCCGGGCCAGCGAATGGA
>JANNZB010000184.1:0-3548 GCA_031410395.1 Novosphingobium sp. | reverse complement strand
CGCCCGAACTGCGTGTTCATCATTCCGGAAAAACGCGATCTCCACGTCGAGAATGGCGAGTTTCGTCTGAGGCCGATCTCGAAGCCCCATGGCTGGCCCGATGTCATCACCGTCTTCCTCCGCTCGTTGACCGAGAACTGGGACGGCCAACTGATCGCGGTGATCGTATCGGGCTACGACGGCGACGGCGCGGCCGCGTTGTGCGGTATCCGCGAAGTTGGCGGGATCACGATCGCCCAGAAGCTTGATACAGCCGCCCAGCCTGACATGCCGCAGAGCGCCATCGACAGCGGTTGTATAGATTTCATCCTCTCGCCTGAAGAGATCGCGATGCAAATTCGCCGAATCGCGGAATCGGGCCAAACCGCCCGCTGATACCGCCGCGCATGTGATTAGCTCAAAGCCCGGCCCGAACCGCCAATCAGGGGTGGATTCCGGAACGGCGGGTTTTGCAATAACCCTGGAGGCTTCCGGACATCGTGCTACTCATAGAACGGCACGCTCGGTATAGGCATTGGAATGTTGAACCTTTCTTGTCATTGCGGTCGCGAGGGTGTGCGAACTGAAAAGCGCCCAGACTTTATCCACGATTGCAACTGTACGCTTTGCCAAAAGAGAGGTGCTGTCTGGGGCTACTTCGAGCCAAGTGAAGTTGCTGTCCAAGAGACGACAGCAGGCTTCAGTCGAGGTGACAAGGTGGAATCCGGAGTCTCAATACGTTTCTGTTCCAACTGCGGTGCGACTACTCATTTTGAGTTGACCGAGGCCGCCATTGCGAAATTTGGCAATACGATGCTGGGCGTCAACATGCGTCTCGCTGACGAGAATGACCTAGAGGGTATCGAGCTGCGATATCCCAACGGGCGCGCTTGGTCAGGAGAAGGTGACTTTGGCTATGAGCAAGAAGCTCGCATAATTGGATTGTCGAACAGCAGCTAGCATGGACCAGCGCCGAGGTTCCGAACGGCCACTTTGTTGTCGTATCCGGAATGGCGCCTTTTTGCGCATTATGCTGGGAAGCAGGCAACCATTTCATTTCATGAAAGCTGAGAACAAATCCGCAAGAAGCGTTGACCCCGCCTTAATCTGCCCGCGCCTTGACTTGACCTGCTTTTGGCTATCACTTGCGCTGGTCTGCGGCCCCGGCCGCACCAAAATGGGGAGGCGGACGATGGATGCCAATCTGGCGCAACTGACTGCGGACGACCACTCCGATCACGTGCAGATCAGTCCAGCCGCGCTGCGACGCGCGGTGATCGCCGCGACAATCGGCAACGGGATCGAGTTCTACGATTTCGTCACGTTTGCCTTCTTCGCGATCCAGATCGGCAACACGTTCTTTCCTTCGAGCAGCGCCTATCTCAGCCTGATGGGCTCGCTCGCTGTGTTTGGCGCGGGGTTCATTGCCCGCCCGCTAGGCGCGCATATCTTGGGCCGAGCAGCGGACCGGCGCGGACGAAAGCCGGTGATGCTGTTTTCGATGACCCTGATGGGTTGCGGAATCCTGCTGCTCGCGCTGACACCCGGCTATGCGACAATCGGTATTGCCGCCCCGTTGATCGCACTTGTGGCGAGATTGATGCAAGGCTTCGCGCTGGGCGGAGAAGTTGGCTCGGCCACATCCTATATGCTTGAAGCCGCCCCGCCAGAAAAGCGCGCGCGAACGGTAGCGTGGCAAGGTATAAGCCAGCAGATCGCGGTGACACTGGGTTCGCTGGTCGGGCTTGGGTTGAGCACCGTGATGAGTGACGCCGATCTCAACAGCTATGGCTGGCGTATTGCGCTGCTGCTGGGCGCCTCGATCGTCCCGTTTGCATTGATGATCCGCCGCACTTTGCCCGAGACCCACTCGACCGAGCATGCGCAGGCCACTCCGCCAGTCCCTTTCCGCACTTATCGCAGGGTCATGGTGCTGGGATTCCTGATGATGGGCACCAGCACGATTGGGACCTACATCTTCAATTACATGGTCACCTTCGGCCAGCGCACGATCGGGCTTTCAAGCACGATCTCATTTGCGGGCGAAACCGCGAACAACGGCGTCGGGATCATTGCGATAGTGTTGGGAGCTGTGTTGGCGGACCGCTTTGGCCGGATCAAGGTCATGGTCATTCCGCAAGCCGCATTTCTGCTGCTGATCGTACCCTGTTTCATCTGGCTCAACACCGCACGCGATGCCACGTCGTTCATTTGTGCCAACATTATCATGTCGTTGGTGTTCAATATGCCCTGGGGCGCTGCCTATGTTGCGATCTCGGAAAGTCTACCCAAATCGGTGCGGGCATGGGCGTTTGCAATGGTTTATTCGGTGCCAGTGGCGATCTTTGGTGGCAGCACACAGTCATTCGTGACCTGGTTGCTGCATACAACTGGCAACCCGATGGCGCTGGCCTGGTATCTTACCGGGGTGACCGCGATAGGCTTGGTCGCGATGGCTATGATGAAAGAAACTGCTCCTGCGTTGGTCAAACGACGCTAGCGATGGATTCGCAGGCATTGCGCCAGTCTGGCCCTACTGGCTTGCCATCGCGTGGAGTTCGCCGGATGTGCCGGCCATATCGCTCACCCGCCGCAAACTGACAGCACAATATCAAACCCAAGACGAAGCCGATGCTCCGCATATTTATGCAGTCACTAGAGCCAAATGTTCTGACGACGGACAGCGTCACCTAACCAATCGGATGTCCGCTTTGTTGTCGTGAGCGGACTTTCCGCTTTTCTTGGGATAGAGGCAGAAGCTGACATCAATGCCGGTCGGCCACGATGTCAGCTTTCGCCTACTTTGATCCCATTAGCTGTCGTTCCGGATCGTCCGCAACAGCGGACATTCGACTGGACTTCGCCCGAACGCCAAGCATTGGTGCATTCACTGAAACGCGGCCCGCATGTCGGCTGCCGCCCTGACCGACGCTGATCGGCAGGGCCTTGGGTGGTGGGAGCAGCGATCCTCGCGGCTCCGATAAGGAGAACCACCCTATGACCGTTACCACAAAGACCGAACTCACTGCCAAACGCCAGCGCAAGATGGCCCGCGAACCCAAGCCCGGGAATGCCCGGAGCGAGGTACTCGCCCACGAAGGCGCGTCACCCGCCGAGCTCGCAGCAGCGACCGCGCCACCATCGGCAGGCTCCACAACAAGGGCCCCGAGCAAGTCCGGCCTGGTACTGGAAATGCTCACTCGACCCGAGGGTGCTTCTCTGGACCAGCTGGTCGCGGCCACCGGCTGGTTGCCACACACCACCCGCGCCGCACTTACCGGCCTCAAGAAGAAGGGCCATGTCATCACCAGCGAGAAGCCTGCCAATGGTCCGCGGATCTATCGGAACGGTGCAGCCATTACTACCGCCGAGGCGGCAACCTGATGGCCCGGCAGACCTATATGACCCTCGCCCGGTTGGCCGACCTGTCGGGCGAGGAGTTGAAAGCAGAGTGGGGGGGGCCGGGCGGCGCCCCCCCCCCCCAAAAGGAACCCGACCACCAGCGGGGGGGGGTGGGGGACACAAAGAAAGAAAAAAAAAAGGGGGGCCAAAAACCCCCCACCCCCCCC
>JANNZB010000183.1:0-1602 GCA_031410395.1 Novosphingobium sp. | reverse complement strand
AGGATATGGACCCCAAGAACAAGAAGATCGCCGGGGGCGTGGGCGTTGCGCTGGCCTTGCTCGCGACCGTAATCGGGATTGATTTCAAGCCGCCCTCAACCGAGCAGTACACGCAAGACATGAACCAGTGCGCGGCGCAGATCAAAGCGGCCCAGCCGACCACCGCCTGCTCGCCCGAAGTTGCCGCGCAAGCGCAGGATATCGCGCGCGATTCGGCCGCCGTCGCCGATGCGACCAAGACTGCCGCGAACCCGGCCGGGCAAGACGTGGTCTATTGGATCGCGCCTGAAAATGGGGCCAAAACCTCGTCCACGCCGCATGTGTTCCATCTGTGCCAGGGCGTGAGCACGCTGCGCGAGAAGAGCGTCAATAAGGGTTCGGTGACCGAAGCCTATGCGCAGAATGCCACGCGCATTACCAAGCAGATTGGCATGGAGCAGGGGCAGTGCGGCTTCAACGCCCCGAAAGTAGCGGCGCCCGCGGCGCAGCCGAGCTAAGGCGGCCAGCCGATCTTGGCTTAATCTGGCTGTGGGACGATAGTGCGTAAAGACCCCGCTGGCGTTGTCAGCGCAAGCGCCAAACAAGCGCTTGCGCCAAACCTGCGTCCTGCCATTATTCTAGGATAATAACATATAGGGGCCAGGATGATGGAGCAGGCAGGCGAATTTCGCCGCAATTGGCGCGTACTGGCTGGGGCTTTCATCGGCATTGGCACGTCGCTGTCGCTCAATTCGTACATTCTCTCGACCTTTCAACCCTATTTCCTCCAGACGTTCGGGTGGACAAAGCCGCAATGGGCGGCGCTTGGGGCGGTGCAACTGCTGGTGGTGATTGCCCTGCCAATTGTGGGCCGGATGGCCGATGTGATTGGCGTGTGGCGCACGGCAGCCATCGGCGCAGTCAGCTTTCCGCTGTTCCTGCTGTCGATTGCTCTGATGGACGGCAACATCACGCACTATCTGATGATCTATATTGCCCAGACCGTGCTCGGCGCGACGGCTACATCCACCGTATTTGCCCGGGTGGTGGCAGAACGGTTCAACAAAAATCGCGGGTTGGCGCTGGGGCTTTGCTCGGCAGGCTCGCCACTGGTTGCCGCTGCGGGTAGCCCGTTGATAAGCGCTTTTGTGCGCGATCATGGGTTCCGCGCAGGCTACCTCGCGGTAGCACTGTTTTGCGCGGTGGGATCGGCGCTGACCTTGTGGCTGCTTTGGGGAGTTGAGGAGCGCCGCAAAGCACGTCCGCCTGAGCAACGTGGCATGGGCGATTACCGCGCGGTTTTCGCCATGCCGGTGTTCTGGTTCATGATGGTGGCAATCTTCCTGGTGAACTTGCCATTCTCGTTGGCGACCGCCCAACTGAAGCTGGTCGTGGCCGAACAAGGCCTCCCTGATGTCTCTGCCGCGATCATCGTTTCGGCCTTTGCGATTGCCTCGGTGGCGGGGCGCTGGGTTTTCGGTTTTGCCATAGACCGGCTTCCGGCGCACACGGTGGCGGCGGTGGGCTTCGGCCTGCCAATTATCGGACTGCTGATCCTGCTTTCACCGTTTGATTCCCTGCCGGCGGTGATGTTCGCGATGGTGCTGATCGGCGCAGCTTTTG
>JANNZB010000182.1:0-3847 GCA_031410395.1 Novosphingobium sp. | reverse complement strand
CAGCTTCGAACCCGGCCTCGGCAAGCCGCGCTTCGGGCATTTCAGACTTGCCCCAGCTACCCCAGATGGTGCTTGAAAGCCGCGCGGTAACGTCCTCGCTCAGCCCCAATGCCTTGCCAACTTCGCGGATCGTGCTGCGCTGGCGGTAGTGGATCACCGTCCCCGCAATCCCCGCACGCTCGCGCCCATAGCGGCGGTAAATGTACTGGATCACTTCCTCACGCCGCTTGTGTTCGAAATCGACGTCGATGTCGGGCGGTTCGTCACGCTCCTCGGAAAGAAAGCGCGAGAACAGCAGCTTTTCCTTCACCGGATCAATCGGCGTTACCCCGAGCAGCCAGCAGACCACCGAATTCGCCGCCGAACCGCGCCCTTGGCACAGGATCGGCGGATCAAGGCCGCGGGCGAAGCGGACAAGATCGTGGACCGTGAGGAAGTAATAGGCATATTGCCGTGAGCGGATCAGTTCGAATTCTTCGGCGATGGTTTTGCGGTAAGCCTTTGGAATGCCACCGGGAAAATGCTGCGCCGCGCTTTCCTCCACCAGATGTTCAAGCCACGCCTGCGGCTCCCAGCCTTCGGGCACCGCCTCATGCGGATATTCATAGCGCAGGTCATCAAGCGTGAAGCTGATGCGCGAAAGCAGATCGCCGGTTGCCGCAATTGCTTCCGGGCAAGACCGGAACAGCCGCGCCATTTCTTGCGGAGGTTTGAGGTGGCGCTCGGCATTGGCTTCGAGCCGCTTGCCCGCGTTGTGGATCGTCGTGCCTTCGCGGATGCAGGTGACGATATCGTGGAGCTGGCGCGCGGCGGGGGTATCATAAAGCGCATCATTGCTGGCAATCAGCGGCACACCGCTTTCACTGCTCATTGCCTTTAGCCGGGCCAGCGCGCGCGCATCCTTGCCGCCGCGCGGCATTTTCGCCGCCAGCCACAGGCGCGGCGTGACCTCGGATAGCCGGTTCAGCAGCGCGGTGCCGGTTCCCGTTGCGATCAGTGCCAAGTCCTCCATGTGATCGAGCAGGTCATCGAGGTGCAGAATACAATCGCCCTTTTCCGCGCGGCGATTGCCCAACGTCAGCAGCCGCGTCAGCCGCGCCCAGCCTGCGCGCGTCATCGGATAGGCGATGACATCAGGCGTGCCATCGGCGAATACCAGGCGCGCGCCGACCGCCAGCCGGAAACCCGCCGCGCGCGCGCCTGAATCCTTCCATGCAACATGGGCGCGGACTACACCGGCCACGGTGTTCCGGTCAGCAATGCCGATGCCACCCATGCCAAGTTGCCATGCGCGCATCACCATATCTCCGGGGTGCGATGCCCCGCGCAGAAAGCTGTAATTGCTCGCGGCGATCAGCTCGGCGAATGCGGGGGGATCGCTCACGCGAACAGCCCGTGAATGTACCAGCGCGGGGCCTGCGCCTCGTCATAAAGCCCGTGGCGGAATATCCAATATCGGCGACCGTCAGTGTCCTCGATCCGGTAATAATCGCGGGTCAGCCCGCCCTTCCCCGCCTCATGCCCGCTCCGCCGCCGCCACCATTCGGCAGCAATTCGCTCTGGCCCTTCGGACAGGCGAACATCGTGCATGGTTCGCCGCCAGCGAAAGCGATGCGGCGGGCCATCGGGTACTTCGGCAATGGCCTCAATCGGCTGCGGCGGATCGAACAGGAACAGCGGGCGCGGCGGCGTTTCGGGATTGGGCCTTGGCCACGCCGGCGGTTTTGCCCATTGTATTGCCGGGAAAGCGCGCTGGGCAATCTCGGGAATGTGGGTGTCCTGCGGGGCGAGACGCAAGACATTTTCCGCGCCGAGCCGCACGCTCAGCCGGTCAATCAAGCCGTTCAGGCTATCGTGGGCAGACTGGCCCGCGTCCTCGCTATCAAGCTGGTATTCAGCCAGCGGATCGGCGCGCAGGATGGCAAGGCGCACCGCATCGAAGCCAAATCCGGGATCGAGCGGGTCGCTAAGCGTATCAATCCGTTCGCGGAACAGCCGCATGATAGCCACAGGATCGCGCAGCGGCAGCGATGTTTCGATGGTCAGCACGCGGGTTGCACCATCAGAACGGCACAGCGTTGCGGCAAATTTGCGCCCGCCCGCCTTACGTTCCTCAAGCTTCAGCGCCGCCTCACCCAGCAGTTCCTCGATCACCTCAAGCGCATCATCGGTGCGGGCAATCGGTTCGGCAAAGCGGCGCTCAAAGCGCAGGCTGGGCAGAGTGCGGCGCGGGGCGATCGGTGCATCAGCCTCGCCCAGAATTTGCCGCAACCGCATCACCACCGCCTCGCCAAAGCGCGCGGCAATCGCCGCCATCGGCCGCGAGGCAAGATCGCCGATAGAGTTCAGCCCTGCCCGCCGAAGCGCGCGGGCGGCCGCTGTATCGAGTTCAAGCGCGGTGACCGGAAGCTGGCGGATATCCGCACCGTCCCCGCCATAACGCGCGAGCGCCCGCGCCGCCGCAGCATTGCCCCCCCAGGCATGGCGCATGGTCAGACGCGCAGCATCGCGCACCTGCTTTACCAGCGCGGCATCACTGGCAAACAGGTGCGTACAGCCGGTCATATCGAGCACCAGCCCATCGGGTTCATTGAGCGCCACCATCGGGGTGAACCTGACCAGCCGTGCGGCGATGTGTTTAAGGAACTGCGCATCCCCATCGGGATCGTGCATTTCAGAGCGCAAGCCGGGAATTTGCGCCTGCGCATCGGCGAGCGCCAGCCCGGCGGCCAAACCAAGCTGCGCCGCACCCGCGTCAACCGCCACCAGACGCAGTGCGCCCTTGCTCTTTTTAACCAGTACCAGCGGCTCAGGCGGCGCGGGAGAGTCCCGCTGAACCCGCTCGCAAGCCAGATAGGGGAACCACAGCGCCAGGCTCTGCCGTTTCATCGCTGTTCGCAGTTCTGAAGCGGCCATATTCGCTGTCCCATTCCAATCGCCAGTGGGTGCCCGCCGGTCCCCCGCGCTGGCGGAGCAAGTGTGCATCGATCGCCGGGAGCCCCGGGGCATTGGCCGCCAGCGCAATCGACGGCGCAGCGACGATGCTCCAGCGCGTCTGCGCGCTGCTCGGCTGTTCCGCCGCCTCACCCCGCAAAATCAGCACCGAAACGCCTGATCGCTCCGCCGCCAGCGACAGCCGCCGGCTCGCGGTCAGCCCCCATTCGGGGCAGCGCCCCCACATTTCGAGCAGCACCGCCGCAATCCCGCCGCACCGCGCCGCCTCTGCGCCTGCCCGCAGCATCTCAAGATTGCTGGCCGCGTGGGCGAGCAGCAGCCGTTCAGGCGCGAGGCCGAGCGCGATCAAGCCTTCGCCGTAAACTGAGGCGGGCATCTTGCCTTTGGCCGAGCGGATCGTGACGATAGGACCCGATTCTGCCCCGCCGAGCATGGTCAGCGCAAAGGCGGTGGCGGCCGCCCAATCCCCCGCGACAGCGTGAACTTCATGCAAGCAACCCGCCGCGCTGGCCCCTGCGGGCAAGACACCCTTCCCCTCTCGCCCATGACCAAGACCAGGAAGAGCTGCTGCTTTATCGAATCGCATGTGTTCTTATTATGTTCTATATTTTGCTTCTGCAAGCACGCAGTGCAGGTTCCGGGCGAGGTTCGGCCCCACGCCAACACCTGATCTTGCAATCCGTCACCCACTCGCCTAGTGGCGGCATCCTTGTTGGCACTGGCAAAGCACAAAGCCGGGCGCCCGCGGCCCCTTCGTCTAGCGGTTAGGACGCGGCCCTCTCACGGCTGAAACACGGGTTCGATTCCCGTAGGGGTCACCAGTTTAGATTTCCCGGTCCACCCATGCAGCAATCCAAACAGGAAAGGGCCGCCCCTAAGGACGGCCCTCCAA
>JANNZB010000181.1:0-3321 GCA_031410395.1 Novosphingobium sp. | reverse complement strand
TGCAACGGGCTATGACCTGTTGCTGGCTGATGTCGGCCATATGGCCATCAGCCCGTCGCTGTTCAAAAAACTGCCGTATGACCCGAAAGCTGATTTCGTACCGGTGGGCGGTGTGTACCGCACCTCATTTTTTGTCGTCGTCGGCGCCACGAGCCCGATCAAGTCGGCAAAAGATCTGGTGGCAGCGGCGGCAGGCAATCCGGGCAAGATCAGCTACGGTTCCAATTCTGTCGGCGGGCCGCTTCACCTCGGCGCGGCGCAGCTTGAGGCCGCCAGCGGAACGAAGATGATGCATGTTCCGTACAAGGAAATTTCGCAGTTGTATGTGGCGGTATCCAACGGCGAGGTGGACTGGGCCATGGGCAGCATCGGCAGTGCCGGCGCATTGCTCAAGGCAGGCAAGGTGCGCTTCATTGCGATTGCCGACAGCGCGCGTTCGGCCACTTTGCCCAACGTGCCCACGCTGGAAGAATCGGGCGGCCCCAAGGGCGTGAAGGCCCGTACCTGGGTGGTGCTGATGGCGCCCAGGGCGACGTCGCCAGCGGTCATCGACACCCTCAATCGCAGCCTGAATGAGGTATTGAAGCAAGCGGAGGTCATCGAAAAGTTCGCGGTGTCCGGCTTCGTGCCAGACCCGACCACGCCGGCGGCACTGGCCGCGCTGATTGAAAGCGACACCGTGGTGTACGCGGAGATGGTCAAGCGCACGGGCGCGTCAGCCGAATAGGCCGGAGCTGCAGCATGGGAGTGACCATCAGGACAACCGACGTCGCCATCATCGGCGGTGGGCCCGCCGGTCTGATGCTGGCTATCGAATTGGGCTGCCGCGGCGTACCGTGCGCGGTGCTGGAGGAAGATGCGGCTCCGCCCGACGCGCCGAAGGCCAACGCCACGTCATCGCGCACCATGGAGCATTACCGCCGACGTGGTTTTGCCGATGAGGTCCGCGCGCTCGGTCTGGCGGCGGACCATCCGCAGGACGTGGTGTATTGCACCCGGCTGGCCGGACGCGAACTCGCACGGTTCTCGATTCCTTCCCGCACGGAGGCGCTGAACCGCAGCTCGTTCGGCGACTATGGCGAGCAGTCATGGCCCACCCCCGAACTGCCGCACAGGGGCCAGCAGATGCTGATCGAGCCGGTGCTCCGCGCGCAGGCGCAGCGCTATCCGTCGGTTGACCTGATGCTGGGCTGGCGGGCGGAGTCGGTGGCCATCGGTGACCAGCAGGTGCGCATCAGGGCCAGCCGCGTGCTGACCGGCGAAACGACAGAGCTGCAGGCGCGCTATGTGGTGGGCTGCGATGGGCCGCGCAGCATGGTTCGCAAGACCTGCGGCATACGCTACAGCGGGCAGAGCGACGAGGTGCGCGATTTTTTTGGCGGGCAGATGCTGTCGGTGTATTTCACGTCTTCCGGGCTGTATCCGGTTCTGGGCAAGCAGCGCGCGTGGCAGTACTGGGCTGTCAATGCGGTGCAGCGCGGATTGCTGATGGCGATCAACGGCGTTGATCAGTTTCTTTTTTGTCTGCAGCTGCGGCCCGGTCAGACGGCTGAATCGGTGGACTACAGGTCTGCAATGTTTGCAGCGATCGGGCAGGAATTCGACTTTGATTTGATCAACGCGGGCCCGTGGCAAGCGGGCTTCACGCTGGTGGCTGATCGATTTCGCCAGGGACCTGCTTTCATTGCCGGCGATGCCGCGCATCTGTTCACCCCGACCGGTGGCATGGGCTACAACACCAGCGTCGATGACGCCGTCAACCTCGGCTGGAAGCTGGCGGCCGTGGTGAAGGGCTGGGCGGGCGAAGCGCTGCTTGATTCCTACGAGGCAGAGCGTAAACCGATTGCGCACCGCAACACCACGTTTGCGCGCGCAATGGCCGACAGCATTGGCAGCATCAAGGTGCCGGCGAATGTCGATGGTGATGGCGTGGACGCCGAACAGGTGCGCCGCAAATTGGGCGAAGCGCTGTCGCAGCATGTGCGCAACGAATTCAATATTCCCGGACTGCAACTGGGCCTTCGCTATGAGGGCAGCCCTATCGTCGCCCCCGACGGCGAACCGCCAACGGCTGACGAACCGAATCACTACATTCCCACCGCGCGACCCGGTGCCCGCGCCCCGCACATCTGGCTGAACGGTCAATCCCTGTTCGACATGTTCGGGCGCGACTTCACCTTGCTCTGCTTCACGCCCGAGGCCGCCGCAGACGGAAAACGCTGGCAGCAAACCGCTGCTTCGATGGGTTTACCGCTGGAACTGCTGGTCTGCGACAGCCATGAAGCGCATGCCCTTTATGGCGCTGATCAGGTGCTGATTCGCCCTGATCATCACGTGGCCTGGCGCGGGGCGACCGGGTCAGATGCCGAAACCCTTCTGTCGATGGTCTGCGCGCGTCAGACGCCACCGGCTGCGCAGTTGAACGCTGCCTAGTTCGTCCGCTGCTGTCCGAAGAACATCAAACTGGTTTTCTAGGGGTTTTGCGCAACCCGCAGGTGAATGAAAGCTCGGTAGCATTCTGCATACGCGATACAGGAGACGCACCATGACCTCAACCACCATCGATCGCCCCGTGAAATCCCTGGCGGGAAGCGTCGGCTTTCCGGCTGTCCATTCTGTCGAGCGCGTCGTCTTCACGGTGCCTGATATCGAGGCCGCTGAAAAGTTTTATGTCGCGTTCGGACTCGACGTCAAGAAGTCAGGCCAGCAAGTCGATCTGTATACCCACGGGCATGCGCATTGCTGGATGACGGTGATTGCCAACGGTTTGCCCAAGTCGCTGCAGTACATCAGCTTCGGTATTCATGCCAAAGACGAAGCGGCGTTTCGCACGCAGGTTGCCGCATCCGGACTCGGCTGCGAAGCGCATCCCCTGGCGCACCAAGGCGGGATCTGGTTGCGCAGTCCTGACGGTGTGGCGATGCAGCTGGCTGTGGCCGGCAAGGTTTCGCCTGACAGCAAGACGCAGAAAAATATACCCAGTGCTTTGGCCCGGGGGAACGCGGCCGCGCCCATGCGCAGTCAGTCATCGCGTGTGCATCCGCGCCGGTTGTCGCATGTGCTGCTCTACACGCCCGATGTTTCGCGAATGGTAGATTTTTGCGAAGGTGTCCTGGGGCTTCGTCTGTCAGATCGGTCTGGCGGTTTGGTGGCGTTCATGCACACACCGCATGGCAGCGACCATCACCTGTTCGCCTTCGTCCACTCGAGCGCGGCGGGCCTGCATCACACCAGCTGGGATGTCGGTAGCCTGGACGACGTCGGCGAAGGCAGTGAGCAGATGCGGGCCGCCGGCTACGCCGAAGGCTGGGGGGTGGGGCG
>JANNZB010000180.1:0-2565 GCA_031410395.1 Novosphingobium sp. | reverse complement strand
TCCGCTCCATGTCGGGGAGCGGGCCGGCGCGCTTCTGTTTCAGCTTAACTGAAACAGACCCTAGCCTGAAGCCAGCGTCTCATTCAATTAAGCGGAGGTGGGGCCAGCCTGAACCTCGTGCCTGCAACGATAGCGTCTGATCTCATTATGTGGACGCAGACTAACCTGCCCCGCACGGCGCTATCACGCAACAGCGCCCCATAGTCGTGCCCAGCCTTGCTTTCCATCAGCGGCGTATCCCGCCATATTCACATGCTGGTCTCATCAATGACGTCATGAAACCGAGCATAATCAATTGTGCGGACGCCATGCGGGTCGGTGCCGACGATATCGACAAACCTTGCGTCCCAAATGATCTCGCCCGCCCGGTAAGCCCAGCGGCCATAAATCGTTTGGCCGCTGCTGCCATCAAAGCCCGACAGTATCACCACGAGTTCTGCATCCTGCGGTACCGAACCTGTTTCTGCCCAGGAATGAATGGGGCTGAGTTCATCGATCTCATGCATAATCGTCCAGGTCAGGGCGAACGCAGGATTGCTGTCACGCATGGGCGCAAGATCAAGAAACCGGCGCATCTTCACCCCGCCCATTTCAGAATCTTCGAGCACCGCGAGCCGAGCGCTGGCTGCGTAGATAAGATTGTGCCGCTGGTTTGCCGCGCGCAGCATCAAGATTGATCGGCCGTCGACCCGCCTTACCGTTGCGACATGGCTAAACAAAATCCGCGCAGTTGGCCGCGAAAACCGGGCGAAAACAATGCCAGTGGTCAAAGCGAAAAAAAGAATTCCCAGCGTGATTTCGATGACCACGATGACGTTGGCATAGGTGGAGACCGGATAGACATTACCGTATCCAATCGTCGCCACGGTGTGAACGCTGAAGAAAAAATCGCGCCAGAACAAGGTTATGCCATCAGGATTGTTCGGCACAGCAAGACCCGTAGGATCAAGCCAGTAGAGCCCGCCAAACAATAGGTTGAACAGGATAAACGAGACAACAAATCCGGCCGAAAGGCGCGGCCAGCTGAGCTGCATCAGTTGGTAATAGCCATCGAGCCACGCGCGCCTGCCACCGCCGAGCGGACGCACATGCATTGTATCGCCCCTGAACAATGCTCCCGCTATTGACGCCTGCTGCGCGTTGGTTTGCTTGTCTGCCATCACAGCAGCCTAGGCCGGGTTGCAACCCGCTGCAATCCGCGTGGCGGCTGCAGGCGCGATTGCATTATCCACCCCCAGCGCCTATTGCGAGGCGTGCCCCGGCCATGACTTCGTCTGCGTCGGGGCGGTTTCATTCAGAGGCCCCCGCCTCCCGTCTTGAGGAATATCGATGTCCCGTCGTCGCCAGATTTACGAAGGCAAGGCCAAGATTCTTTATGAAGGCCCCGAACCGGGCACCCTGATCCAGTATTTCAAGGACGATGCCACCGCCTTCAACGCGCAGAAACGCGGAACGATTCAGGGCAAGGGCGTGATCAACAACCGCATCAGCGAATATGTATTCACGCGTCTCACCCATATCGGCATCCCGACACACTTTATCCGCCGCCTTAACATGCGCGAACAACTCATCCGCCAGGTTGAAATTATTCCGATTGAAGTGGTGGTCCGCAATGTTGCAGCCGGTTCGATCAGCACCAGGCTCGGTATTCCTGAGGGTGAGCCCCTTCCCCACACTCTGATTGAATATTATTATAAAGACGATGCGCTGGGCGACCCACTGATCGCCGAGGAACATATCGCCTGCTTTGGCTGGGCGACCAATGAAGAGATGCAGGACATCTCGTCGATGGCGATCCGGGTGAATGATTTCATGTGCGGAATGTTTGCCGCGATTGGCATTCGTCTGGTTGATTTCAAGCTCGAATTCGGTCGCATCTGGGATGGCGATTACAGCCGGGTAATTCTGGCCGATGAAATCAGCCCCGACGGCTGCCGGTTGTGGGATATGATCACCGGCGAAAAGCTCGACAAAGACCGTTTCCGGCGTGATCTTGGCGGCGAAGAAGAAGCGTATCAGGAAGTTGCGCGCCGACTTGGCCTACTGCAGGATGATAGCGGCCCTGGCGAAGTGCTCGACTTGACCAAACATCGGAAATTGCGCGGAAAATAGCGACAGTCGGTTCGCTTCACTTGCTCCGCGCATTGCGATCCGGCACCAGGCCCTCTATGCGAAAACGTGCCTGTCTTATACTGCCGCTCGTTCTGGCAGCATTGTCTGGGTGCGCTCAGCAATCATCCCGTCACCTCGGCAGCGTACTTCCGCCACAATCTCGTAGCGAATGGGCGACAGCGTGGAGCGATGTGCCTGCGGACCCTCACTTTCACTTCAGCAAACTGGCCAATGGCCTCCGCTTTGCCATTCGCCGCAATGATCTGCCCCAGGGCACGGCGCTTGTCCGCATGGAAATTTCAGCCGGCTCGCTCGACGAGCACGAGAACGAACGCGGTTTCGCGCATTTTGTCGAGCACATGGCGTTCAATGGATCCACCCATGTTGCTGAAGGCGAGATGATCAAGCAGCTCGAGCGCAGCGGCCTCGCATTTGGGGCCGATACCAACGCCT
>JANNZB010000179.1:0-1798 GCA_031410395.1 Novosphingobium sp. | reverse complement strand
ACCAGCAGGCGGCGCTGTTCGGGCAGGCCTGTTTCGAGCCCGGCATGACGAAATCGACCTACGGCACCGGCTGCTTCATGCTGCTCAACACGGGCGGCGAAGCGGTCACTTCGGAACACCGCCTGCTGACGACGCCGGCCTACCGGCGGGGCGGCGACACCGTCTATGCGCTCGAGGGGTCGATCTTCGTCGCCGGGGCGGCGGTCAAATGGCTGCGCGACGGCCTGGGAGTGATCGAGCAAGCGTCGGATACCGACAGCATGGCGACGCGCGTGCCGGACAACCACGGCGTTTACATGGTTCCCGCCTTCGTCGGCCTGGGCGCGCCTTATTGGGACCCGGACGCGCGCGGCGCGATCTTCGGCCTGACCCTAGGCGCGGGCGCGGCGCACCTCGCCCGGGCGGCGCTGGAAGCGGTGGCCTACCAGAGTCATGACCTGGTCCAGGCGATGGTCGCCGACGGCGGCGCCGCGCCGGCAGCCATGCGCGTCGACGGCGGGATGGCGGCGAACGCCTGGCTCTGTCAGTTTCTCGCCGACATCGTCGGGGTCCCGGTCGAACGGCCGGCCAATTTGGAGACCACGGCCCTGGGCGCGGCGTTCCATGCTGGCCTCGCGACCGGCGTGTGGCCGGACCTCGACGCGCTCGCCCGCACCTGGGTCCAAGCCGATTGCTTCCGGCCGAAGATGGCCGCGGGCCTTCGGCAGACCCTCCTCGAAGGCTGGGCAACAGCGGTTGAAAGGACGATCAGGCGTCCATGTCCCGTCATCCGCCTGGGTGAGCTCGGGGGGTCGTGAGTTCCTCGAGTTTCGTGACGGCGTTGGAGTAAAGCGAAATCCCCGCGCCCGTGATAAGGCAGGGGCGTTGCCGGGGAGAGATCACATGCCAGTCGAGCTAAGGATTGCCGCATTTGGCGCGGTGCTTCTGTTCATTCACATCTTCGCCGCCATCCGCGCCAAGACCGCGCAATAAGGCCGCGCCTGGAACACCAGCGCCCGCGACGAGGCACTGCCGCCGCCAAGTCCGATGGTCGGTCGACTGACCCGCGCCCAGGCCAATTTCGCCGAGACCTTCCCGATCGCCATCGTCGCGCTGATCGGTGTCGTCGTCGCCGGGCGGACCAGCGAGTGGACGGCCATCGGCGGCTGGATCTGGCTCGGCGCCCGGCTCGTCTATTTGCCGCTCTACGCAATGGGCGTGCCGAAGTGGCGGACGCTGATCTATCTGGTCAGCATGATCGGCCTCGCCATGGCCCTGTGGCCGCTGCTGGTGCCCTAGCGCAGCTTGCTGATCTTGAGCCGGTCCGCTTTCGCCCGGATCTGGACGGATACTTCACTG
Organism: Novosphingobium sp.; assembly: GCA_031410395.1. Taxonomy (GTDB): domain Bacteria; phylum Pseudomonadota; class Alphaproteobacteria; order Sphingomonadales; family Sphingomonadaceae; genus Novosphingobium. Next base: position 460 of record JANNZB010000179.1, on the reverse strand, counting down.
CGGGTCAGGGCCTTGGCGATGGCGCGGACCGACATGCCTTTGTGGGCCAGGCTATGGAGCTTCTGGATCTCGTCCTGCTTCCACGGCTGGCGGTGGCGTTCGAAGCGTTGCTCGGCCATGCGTCTCTCCCTGCGGCCGCGTGTCTAGCATCCCGCTGACACCCTGCTAAACCCCGCCGTTCATGTCCGAAGGCCAAAATTCGCCAACCAACCATCTCTACCTGGTCGACGGGTCGAGCTACATCTTCCGCGCCTATCACCGGCTGCCGCCGCTGACCAACCGCCACGGCATGAACGTCGGCGCGGTCTATGGCTATACGGCGATGCTGTGGAAGCTTGCCGATGGCCTCAACAAGGGCGCCAAAGAGACTGGGGGCCCGACCCATATGGCGGTCATCCTCGACGCCAAGGGCAAGACCCACCGCGACGACATGTTCGACCAGTATAAGGCCAACCGTCCG
>JANNZB010000178.1:0-4388 GCA_031410395.1 Novosphingobium sp. | reverse complement strand
GCGAACGGTCGCACGGTTCCCCTAAATGTCTGACTGGCCGCGATTAAACCGCCTCAACCACTCGGCTCATCGGCGCATCGAACCGCCACGACATTCCTTCCGGCGGATAGTCCAGCGCGACCGAAGCCTGAAGCGCGGATTCGACCATGTTTACAATGACCATCTTGCCGAAGCCATGTTTGACCGGCGGGGTTACAGGCGGACCAGCGCGTTCGCTCCACTGCATCGAAAACGATTTGCCGTCATTAATTGACCAGGCGATCGATACCCCGCCGCTATCATTTGAAAGTGCGCCATACTTGGTGGCATTGGTCGCAAGTTCGTGGAGCGCCATGCCAATCGTCTGCGCCGCCGCCGGTGCAAGCCGCGCGGTCGGGCCGTCAAACCGAATCCTCTTTCCACCTTCATCGTCAAATCCGCATAGCTGGGCTTCGACCAGCGCGGCGACGTCAATACCTTCGCGCTCGCTGATACGCATCAGATCCTGGCTGGCAGACAGCGCCATGATGCGCGATGACAGCCGGTCAGCATAGGCCTTTTCCGCCGGGTCTTTGGCGGTGTGGTGACCGATTGCCAGTACAACTGCCAGCAGGTTTTTCGCCCGGTGATTGACCTCACCCATCAGCAGGCGGATCTGTTCTTCAGAGCGAACGCGATCAGTAATGTCGGCGAACACCCCGGTGATTTTGCCCTTGAGTTCGTTTTGCCCGGGAAGCAGGCGACCATGGATATCGAGCCACCTGATCGCACCAGAAGGTAAAAAAATGCGGTGCTGAGCGTGATAAGCGCGGCCTTGAGCAATTGCCTCGTGGTAAATAGCCTGCACCTTGACCAAATCTTCGGGATGGGTCCGTTCCCCCCAAATGTTCAGCGACAGACCTTCGGTGGATGGGTCAATTTCGAGAATGCGGCAGGCATGTTCATTCCATTCGATAGCACCAGTATCAAGATCTTGAGTCCATGCGCCAATTTCAGCCACGTCCATCGTCAGCCGCAAACGATCTTCGCGTTCGCGCAAGGAATTCTCAAGTACCTGACGCTCAGAAAAGTCATAGAAATGACAAACCAATCCGAACCGGCCATCGGGCATGTAAATCCGTTCGACCTTCCAGTCGTAGGCCTCAATTTCGTCAATATTTGCGCGCTGGTGAACCGTATTTTCTGATCGAAAGGGCTCGCCCGTTTCAAGCGTTTTGCGGAAGTGACCAATGACTTCACTGGCAAAGGGTTCTGGCCAAAGAATGCGCATAAGGTCGCCCAGATCGCGGCCAATCAGCGGATCAATGTTCGCAAAGGCCTTGCGTGCCCCGATGCCCACGTGGATCAGTCGAAAATCGGCATCGATTGCATAGATACCGAACGGCGATGTTTCGACGAGTTGCCGGATCATTGACTGCGCCGAATTGAACGATGTTTCCAGGCGCCGCTCAGTCGCACGATCGTGGTATATGACCGACAATGCAGCCAGTTTTCCATCCTCGTTGTCAATCGGGCAAACGGTCAGAGCAACCTCGACCGGGGTGCCGTCGCGCCGCATCCGGATCGCTTCATGCTGCGTGACACCCTCGCCGTGCGGTTCAATTTCATAGACTTGAAAATTGCCATGTGCTTCGGCGGAAAACAGCGAATTTTTGATCGATCTGCCGATCATTTCCGCGGCTGTATAACCAAACATTGCTTCGGCACCGGCGCTCCAGCCCAGGATTATGCCATCGGGAGTCATGGTGGTTATCGCATCGGCAGAGGACCGCAAGATTGCTTCAAGTTGCGCGTTTCGACGCCCGTTATCGAGTGCCATTGGAGGTGAGTTCATATTTTCAGTCGCCATCGCGGCACCATAGCGGAGTGGATTTTTGTGCGCAACAATGCGCAATCCAACCCTGCTGTGATGATCGCAGATTTGCCTCTGTCAAACACAGGCCGCGCCAGTCCTATTCGACGACATCCTCATCGACGGTGCAGGCACCCAGCCGCTTTGCTACAACCCGCGAGACGGTGCGGATACGCCCCGGGCCGCCGCCTGGATTGATCGAATCAGTCGACAGCGTCAGATCGGTAAGCCCGGCTGCCAGCGCACCGACAATCGACATCTTGCCGCTGCCTTGATCCGGCGTATCCATGTGCGCGGAAAAATTGACCTGATCGCCGCCGAACTGCGCGGAATCGACGTGCCATTCAGGACCGAACTGCACGGCAACCTGCAAGCGGCTCATCATCGTGTCGCGCTTTACCGATTGCGGAAGTATGCAAAACGGACCGGACTCGTCTTTCTGTCCGACACTTGCCTTGCCCATCTTTGCCATCTCGGCCATGTCACGCGAAAGGCCCGATGCGTCATAGGACAGCGTTTCGCGCGTCTGTTGCCAGCTTCCAGCCAATCGCGTGAAACGCGGATCAAGTTTCACCACCGCGGCCGCGCGGCGCTTTGGCCGGGCGTCGGCAGGCCCGACTGCAAGGGTGAGCATCGCGCCGATCAACAGCGCCGAACCAAATGGTTTTGCCGTCATACGCATCATCGAATGTCCTTTGGTAGAATGTGTCCGGCGGCCTGGAGAGCGGCCGCCGGACGGTTGCCGATTGACTGGAGAGACTAGTCAATCAGAACGTCGCCGCCGAGCTGGGCGGAAGCCGGGGGCCGTTCAGAAGAACGGCCCCCGGGCAACTCAAGCTTCAATTACGTCCGCGCTCAAGGTCTTGCAGACGCTTGACTTCATCAGGGGTGACTTCACGGGCAACGCCAAACCGCATGTTGCTGGCGTTTGGCGCAGCCTTGCCTTCAACGAAGCCATTACCGCTGGCGCCGCCGCCGCCAGCCATCCTGAAGCTGGTGCCGCCTTTCTGAAAGCCAGCATACCGATCTTTGAGGTTGTTGCAGATCAACTGACGAACAAACCACCGATCCCGCACGCGATAGTAAACATAGAATGTGGGCTTCAATGTGTAGATCGTGTTGTCCGCACGCATGTGCGGGCCCGTTCCCCAAGACGATAGATTGAAGGCATTAGTAGCCCAAGGCGATACAGGCGCAGTGGGAAAAGCTGTAGCGCCCCACCAAGCGGAAATCCACGATGTCTGGATTGCGGTTGTGCCGGTATGCGGTGCAACGCCATAGGACGGGCCAGTTCCATTGTGGGCATCCTCAGACGTATTTGTACCGCCGAGCGACGGACTGTCTGCAGGTGTATTGTCCGACTTCATTTCGCCCTGCATGACGATTGCCGAGAACGAGGGGCTGCCAAGCATGATGTGGACGATTGATCGGCTGTTCTGCATCGCCGTGTGAAATGCGGCAGACGGCATGAATTTTACGCCATACCGATTGAAAAAGCTGGGATTCGTCGTGTCGAGATCATCGGTGAAGGCGCCCCAGCTCATAGTCGCCAAACTGGGATCGCAGCAAGTTTGCAGCGGACGCATGTCGCCTTGCTGCCAACCTGGGCCCTGCGCTTCCTGAGCAGCCGCTGCTGCTCGCTGGCCGAGGTTCACCGGCTCTGAAATACCGCAACTCGAGCAGCCCTGAACATCAACAGAATCAGGAATCCCAGCCTGAACGGGTGCAAACGAGAAAAATGAAACCGCTCCCGCCAGCATAAGTGTTTTTACAATTCGCATGGTACCCTCCTTGGGAATGAGAGCGCAAAAGACGCTCGCATCACCAAGTCGTCGGCAGCGCCGCTCAGGTTCATTGCGCCGGAAAATTTTTTATCCCGAAGAGCAACCGTCACCATGTTGCTCGCGTCAGGCTGCTCATCCGATCAGCGGATATCCCCCCGTCCCGCAATTACGCGGGACAGAAAACTTGCCGAAGCGCGCGGGGAATTTCAGACTTGTTTGCGTTAGCGCTCCCAGGGGCCGGTCGGTTGATGTGAGAAAACCACTTGGGCTGCAATGGGTGCAAGTGTGGGGTCTTTAACCCAGACATCTGATATATATTCTGAAATCCAATAAATTGATCAAACAACAATGGCGCGCCCGGCAGGACTCGAACCTGCAACTCCAAGCTTAGAAGGCTTGTGCTCTATCCAGTTGAACTACGAGCGCGTTGCGCCGCTCATAAGCTGCTCTTGCGCAGCGCGCAAACGGCGATAGGCTGCGCGGCCATGAGCACAGATCCTAAACTCGAACACATCGCCGGAAGCGCGGGCGCACGGCGTCATTTCCGCTATTTCGATTACATGATGGTAGCGTTTGTCGCGATCCTGCTGTTGTCGAACCTGATCGGTGCGTCGAAGCAATCTGTCGTCGATATGTCTGGAGTGGCCGAGGCCCTGCCGTGGCTGCCTTGGCATTGGATACTGACTGACAACCAGTTGCTTTTCGGTGCGGGAATCCTGATTCTGTTGATGTTCAGGGCTGCTCGAGTTGCGGTATTTCAGAGCCGGTGAACC
>JANNZB010000177.1:0-1752 GCA_031410395.1 Novosphingobium sp. | reverse complement strand
CAGTTGCCCGTGCGCTCGCCATTGCCGAACAGACAGCCTTCGACCCGGTCCGCGCCCGCCATCATCCCCAGTTCCGCCGCAGCAACGCCGGTGCCGCGATCATTGAGCGTGTGGAGGCTGATTATCGCCGATTCGCGGTTGGGCAGGTTGCGGCAGAAATATTCGATCTGATCGGCGTAAATATTCGGCGTCGCCGCCTCAACCGTCGCGGGAAGGTTGAGGATGATCGGCCGTTCGGGGGTGGGGGCAAGCACCTTCATCACCGCCTCGCAGCACGAGATCGAGAAATCGAGCTCGGCGGTCGAGAAAGTTTCGGGTGAATATTCGAAATGCCAGTCGGTCTGCGGAAACCGCGCCGCCTGATCACGCAGATGCTTTGCTCCGCTCTCAGCAATGCCGCGAATTTCAGCCTGATCCATGCCGAACACCACCTGCCGCCACAGCGGAGATACGGCATTGTAAACGTGCACAATCGCCGCATGAACCCCGGCGAGGCTCTCAAACGAGGTCTTGATCAGATCTTCGCGCGATTGGGTGAGCACCTGGATCAAAACATCGTTGGGCACCCGCCCATTATCGACCAGCCCGCGAATGAAATCGAACTCGGTCGCCCCGGCAGCGGGGAAGCCGACTTCAATCTCCTTCAGTCCCAGCTTGACCAGCAGATCGAAAAACCGCGTCTTCTTTTCCGCCCCCATCGGATCGATGAGGCTCTGGTTGCCATCGCGAAGATCGGTTGAAAGCCAGCGCGGCGCGCGGGTTATAGTGCGGCCCGGCCACTGGCGGTTGGGCAGGTCAATCTGGGGGAAGGCACGGTATTTGACTGAAGGGTCTGTCAGCATGGTCATGGGAAATCTCGGAATGTTTGTTTGGCGAGCAATGGGCGGTCAATCCCCTGAGCGCCACCTCGCGCCGATAATTCCGGCACCAAGGTTCACGCCCAAGGGCGGATAAGTCGCTGGGTTAGGCCAAGATTCCGGATCATGGTTTGAGGCTATGGGGAAGGGGTGGGGGCTTGTAAAGGGGGCAGCGCGAGCGGCTTGTTTGCGCACTCCCCTTTCTCTGCGGCTTAATCCGGGTATCGTCTTGCCCATGACAGCAATCCGCCCCTTCACCCTCGCCGTCCCGCAGCGCGATCTCGATGATCTCGTCTTGCGGCTGGATAATGTCCGCTGGCCTGAAAAGGAAACCGTCGCCGATTGGTCGCAAGGCGTGCCGCTGGCTTCGGTTCAGGCGCTGGTGGCACATTGGCGACATCATTACGATTGGCGGGCTTGCGAGGCGCGGCTGAACAACTTCGGCCAGTTTATCACCGAGATTGACGGACTGGACATCCACTTCCTCCACGTCAGGTCGCGAAACGCTAATGCGCGGGCGCTGATCCTCACCCACGGATGGCCCGGATCGGTGAACGAATTCCTTGCCGTTATTCCCATGCTGACCGATCCTGAGGCACACGGGGGCCGGGCAGAGGAAGCATTCCATGTCGTGGTGCCGTCGCTGCCGGGATATGGCTTTTCGGGCAAACCAAGCGAGACGGGGTGGAATGTGCAGCACGTGGCGCGTGCCTGGGCGACGTTGATGGCGCGGCTCGGTTACTCGCGCTGGTTCGCGCAAGGCGGCGATTGGGGGGGCTGTCGTCACCGCGAACATAGGCGCGCAGGCACCTGAGGGGCTGGCCGGTATTCACCTTAACATGCCGATGGCGCGGCCCACGACCGAAGATCGCGCCAATCCCGATGCCGAGGAACA
>JANNZB010000176.1:0-1701 GCA_031410395.1 Novosphingobium sp. | reverse complement strand
CCAGCATCCGCTATGACGAGATCGTCGCGGTACTCAAACAGGGCGGCTACGACGGGTACATCTGCTCCGAATACGAGGGCAACCGTTGGGTCGAGGACGCGATGGAGCCGGAGTCGGTCGAGCAGGTCCGCCGCCAGCAGGTCATGCTTGCCAATCTGCTCGGTGAGCCGCTGCCCACCACGCTTGCCGCTTAAAGGAGTCGTTCGACATGATGGACAACAAGATGATCGTCGAGGACAGCCTCGAGAGCAACGACAACGGCTTCGCTTTCTACAGTCGCCTGCCCTATTATCGCGGCCTTGGCCTTTCGATGGTCGAGGACATTGCCGTCACTGCCGACGGCGAACCGGTGGCTCGCGAGGACGTGCGTTTTCATGTGCGCGGCAAGACCTACACGCTCGACCAGATGGAAAGCGTCTATGACGACCGCTGGAACTTCGGCGAAAAGGCCAAGATCATCGCGATGAAGCCCGGCGGCTTGGCACCCGGCACGCACAAGATCGACTTCGCGGTGCGGATGCGGGTGAGCTACCTGCCGTTCGTGCCGACAACCAAGGACAGCAAGGAGCTGGCGCTCGCGGCATGATGCGGGCGCTGGCGCTCCTTCTGATCGTGCCGCTGGTGCTCGGCGCAACGACGAAACCCGATAACCGCGCGATCGTCACCGAGTTCGCGCGGATGTTCTACACCGAACGCGACGTAAAGCGCGCGTTCGATACCTATGTCGTGCCCGACTATATCCAGCATAATCCCGGCCTCGCCGACGGTCGGGCTGCGGCTGTCGCGGCGCTTGCCCCGATGTTCGCCGACCGGGTCAAAGCCTTCGAAATAAAGCGCATCCTCGTCGATGGCGACATGGCCGTCATCCACGTCCATGTGCGGCCCACGCCGGACTCGCGCGGGGCGTCGGTGTTCGACATGTACCGGCTAAAGGGTGGCAAGATTGTCGAGCACTGGGACGCCATTCAGCCCATCCCGGAGAAATCCGCAAACGCGCACCCGATGTTCTGACCGGACTGCAGGCTAGCCGCCTCCAATCAGGCTCCGGTCGAACGTCGCGTCCGGACATCTCCGTCGGCGAAATCGTCAAGCGCTCTGTATATGAAGCGGTCGAACCGGACGGTGCCCGTGCCAGCCGCGAACAGGGCAACGCGCAGGCTGGTCAGGTCTTGCATGGCATTAGCGTGGCACCCCGACGCCTCGGCCCGGATTTCGTGCCGCGTCCACGTGTTGCCGTCGAGGCTCCAGTAATAAGTGACGATGTGATGGTCGTTCACGAGGCGGAGGTGGATTTTGCGGGTCGGGGGCACAGGCTCGCGCCAGTAGCCGGGGCGTCCGCCGCCATAGGTTACCATGCGCTCGCCATCGTGGCTGATGCCCAGAAACAGGCGGTCGCTGAAAAAGAGGAGCAGCCCACCTTCCGCGCCTTCGCCGATCGTCATTGTGACTTCGGCGCTGTAGGCGCGGTCGCCGGTCTGCTGCGTCAGGACGGTCCCGTCGTTTGGGCCGGAGCCCTTTGCTTTGAGCCATAAGCCGTTGTCGCGCACTTGTGCGAGCGAACGATCGGGCACCCCGTTGAGGTGCAATGTCCAGCGCGAGCCGATCGCATCGGTCGAAAAGTCGTCGGAAAGCAGCAGCGGCACGCGCCGTGAGGGACGAGCCCGGATCGGCAGCGGCCTGGAAAGATCGCCCCCCGTTGCC
>JANNZB010000175.1:0-1680 GCA_031410395.1 Novosphingobium sp. | reverse complement strand
GTCGAGTGCCTCCTGTGGATCGCTACAGCGGATTTGATCTCGCCAATCGCTCGGGCGACCAATCCGCATTGCCTTTGGCAAATTGATGCCCGATGGCTTCGGAGAAATCAGGAGACAATAGACCATGAGCACCCCGACCCTCGATTGTTCGGATCTCGACAACTACATCGGCCAACCGATGCAGCCTGCGCGCATGGTTGAAGCCGTGGCGAATTGCGATATCCGCCGCTGGGCTCAGGCGATGCACTATCCTAATCGTGGTCACTACGATTCAGCCTATGCTCTCGAAAGCCGCTTCGGCCAGCTTGTCGCGCCGCAGAGTTTTCCGGTCACGATGGACGATGGCCACGGTTCGGCCCCTTCGTGCATCGGACTTATCCCCAATTCGCACATGCTGTTCGGCGGCGATGAATGGTGGTTTTATGGCCCGAAGATCATCGCTGGAGACCGCATCTGGAACGAGCGGATTCCGTTCGATTACAAGGTCAAGAACACATCGTCGTTCGGGCCAACCTGCTTTCAGCGTGGCGACAATTTCTATTACAACCAGCACGGCGATCTGATCTCTAAGCAGCGCTCCACCTCAATCCGCTATAACCAGTCGGCAGGCGAAGCGAGCCAGGCGGGCACGACCGAGGGCCATGACGATCCGGTGTGGAGCGACGACGAACTTGATGCGCTCGAACTGCGCAAGTTCACCTGGATCAAGATGTTGCACGATCTCGGCCATTCTCCGCGCTATTGGGACAGCGTCGTGGTGGGCGAAGACCTGCCCGAACGCGTGTTCGGCCCGCACACGATTGTCAGCTTTGCGACCGAATGGCGTAGCTACACCTTCACCCAGTGGGGCGGTGCCCACCGCCGCACCGATCTCGACATGGCAGAGCTTGGCTTTACCGGACCGATGGCGGGGCCCGAACAGGACCCGACCGTTGAGCGGATCAACCCCGAGCAGACGGATGGTGCCTACATCGGCCCATCGCGCGGGCATCTGTTTCCGCGCTGGGCACGTTATATCGGCATGCCACGCGGCTATGGCTATGGCGCGTCGATGGGTGCCTGGCTCACCGATTATTTTGCGGGGTGGGCGGGTGAATGGGGCTTCGTCCGCCATTCCAACTGCAACTATCGCAGCCCGGCGCTGACCGGCGACATCACCATCATGACCGGCAAAATCCTCGACAAATTTGTCGATGACGAAGGGCGGCATATGGTGGCGCTCGATTGCCGGATGACCAATCAGGCGGGCGCGGTGATGGCCACTGCCAAGGCCGAAGTCGAACTTCCCAAGATGCCGGGCTGATCGAAATGACCAAAACACTCGATTGTTCGGATATCGACCAGTACCTCGGCAAGCCGATGGACCAGTCGTTTTTGCGTGAACCGATCGCCAACAACGATATCCGGCGCTGGGCGCACGCCATGCATTACCCCAACCTGCTGCACTATGATCCCGCCTATGCCGAAGCGAGCCGCTGGGGCAAGCTGACCGCGCCACAAAGTTTCGCCATTGCCACCGATGATGGCCACGGCGCTGCGCCTGCCTGCGTCGGCTGCATCCCCAATTCGCATTTGCTGTTTGGCGGCGATGAATGGTGGTTTTACGGCCCGAAAATCGTTGCGGGCGATATGCTGGTGAATGAGCGCGTGCCGTTTGACTATGTCGTCAAGGAAACCAAG
>JANNZB010000174.1:0-3910 GCA_031410395.1 Novosphingobium sp. | reverse complement strand
GGGCAAAGGCGGGCGAAACCTCTCGGGTGATGAGCGCGCCGATGGCAAAGCTGAAGGCAATCGAAAGTCCGACATAGCCAACGTAAAGTGTCGGCGGGTGGAAAACGAGCCCCGGATCCTGCAGCAGCGGATTAAGTCCGTTGCCCTCGGCTGGCGGGTTCATCAGCCGTGTGAATGGGTTCGAGGCGAGCAGCAGGAATGCGTAAAAACCTAGGCTGACAAAGGCCTGCCCGGCCAGCGTTGCCAGCATCGTCCGCTCGGGCAACCGCCGCTCAACCAGCGCGACGAAGCCGCCAGCAAGGCCCATAATCGTCACCCACAGCAGCATCGAACCTTCGTGATTGCCCCAGGCTCCGGCGATTTTGTACATTATCGGCTTGGCCGAATGCGAGTTTTCGACCACCAGATTTACTGAAAGGTCGGTCCGCATAAAAACCACGATCAGCGCGATCATTGCGGTGAGTGAAAGCAGCCCCTGCATTACCGCAACTGGCCGCACAATCTGGCCAAAGCCCGCCCCGCGTTCGCTCAGCGCCAGCGCACCGCAAAGCAGTTGCAGCGTTGCCAGCGCCGCCGCGAGCCACAGTGCAGCAAGCCCGAATTCGGCAATCATCTGGTTTCCTTGACCGTTTGCCGCGCCTGCGCCTCGGTCATATCTTTCATCTCACGCGGTACGTATTTTTCATCATGCTTGGCGAGCAGGTTGCTGGCGATGAACAAGCCTTGGCCGTCCAGCTTTCCTTCGGCGACCACGCCCGATCCTTCTTTGAACAAATCGGGCACGATTCCATTGAAAGAAACCGGTATTCGCGCTTTGCCATCGGCGACAACGAAACGAACTGTCACCCCGTCTTCAGCGGTGGCCAGTGTGCCGCTTTCCACCATGCCGCCCAGCCGCACGGCGCGATCAGGCGCTGGCGGATTGGCGACCATATCTGCCGGAACATAAAAATAGCTCGCCTGATTACGCAGTGCCCATGCCGCCAGCAGGCCGGCACCGACCAGCGCGACGAGCGATATCAGCACGAGGATCAACCGCTGGTGCTTGGCTTTGATTGCGCTCATTTGCCCCGGCTCCGGTCACGGCGCACTTCGGCGCTGCGCATCGCTAGCCAGCTTGACACCACCAGCGCCAGCGTTCCGCCCACGCCGATGACATAGGCACCGATCACGAAATTCCACTGGTTGAGGTTCTCCTGCATCAGGCGGCATCCTCGACCATTGCCTTGCGCCGCAGTCGCGCCTCGGCTTGCGCATTGGCGAGGATCGCGCGCATACGGGCAAGGACAATACCGCCGAACAGCAGGGTGAAGCCCAGCGTTGATACCAGCAGCGGAATCAGGAATTCCGGCGCCATCGCGCTGGTGCCCATGGTGATGCTCGGCGGCTGGTGAAGGCTGTTCCACCACAGCACCGAATAATGGATGATCGGAATATTGACCGCGCCGACCAGCCCAAAAATCGCCGGGATGCGGTTATCCCCCTGCCCATCGGCATCGGCAGCATTGGCGAGCGCCATATAGCCGAAATAAAGAAACAGCAGCACCAGCACTGATGTCAGCCGTCCGTCCCACACCCACCACGCGCCCCAAGCGGGCCTGCCCCATAGCGATCCGGTGGCGAGGCAAATTGCAGTGAACACTGCGCCGGGCGCTGATGAGGCGCGCGCGGCAATCCCTGCGAGCGGATGTCGCCACACCAGTTCGGTCAGGCTCGCAGCAGCGATCGCCATCCAGCCTGCCATGCCCAGCCAAGCGGTCGGCACGTGGAGATAGATGATCCGCACCGTATTGCCCTGCAACGCATCGGCAGGTGCCTGAAACAGACCCCACCACAGCGCCGACCCGGCCAGAACCAGACCTGCCACCAGCATCAGCGGCGTTAACCAGCGGGCAATGCGCAGGAACCGGGCGGGATTGGCGAAGCCGTGCATGAATTGGTGTTCCGAAGCGCCTTGGCCGAAGGGCCATGTGGCCGTTGACAGAACAGCCATTTGGCAGGGCAAGCCCGCTCCGGCAAGGGGAACCTTAGCCGCCCGGCGGGGCTGCAGCGTAGCGCAACACATTGAGGTGAAATGGGGCGACCGATGGGTCTTGAACCCACGACCTCCGGTACCACAAACCGGCGCTCTAACCAACTGAGCTACGATCGCCATAGCCGCATTGCTGCGGCATCCCGTACGGGTGCGGCCATTTACACACCGAGGCCGCGTTGGGAAGCGGAATCTGCGCGTCGCCAGTTCCCAAGGCAACAAAGCAGCGATATTCCCGGTGTATGACCGACCCAATAATCAATCTTGCCGATTCTTCCGCGGCGCGCTTGGCTGCCTTTCCTGGCATGCAACGCGTGCCTTCGCCCAAGCTCGAACTTTTTATCTGCCGCAGTTTTCTCGCACCATCGGACTGTGCGACATTGATCGCTTTGATTGATGCCAAATGCCGCCCCTCAACGATCGCCGACGCCAATGGCGATTATGCCTTTCGCACCAGCGAGAGCTGCGATCTTGATGGCGCAAATTCTCATGTTGCCAAACTCGCCGCACGGTTGGCTGAACTGAGCGGGATTGATCGGGCCTATGCCGAACCTATGCAAGGGCAGCGTTATTCTCCGGGGCAAGAGTTCAAGGCACACACCGATTACTTCGAGCCCAATGGCGTCGACTATGCCACATTTTGCTCGGTAGCGGGCCAGCGCACCTGGACGATAATGCTTTATCTCAACGAAGTCGAAGCGGGCGGCGCAACCCGTTTCAAGAATATCGACAAGATCATCCATCCGGACAGCGGAAAACTGCTCGCATGGAACAACCGTCTGCCAGGAGGAGGGATAAATGCGGCGACGCTCCACCATGGTATGAAAGTGCGTAAGGGCACGAAATACGTCATCACCCAGTGGTTCCGTGAACGGCCGTGGGGATAAATCGCAAGCGCACCTTACGAATTTTTTCGCACATGCAGCACGATAGCTTGGCAAGCGGCAGCCAATGCGGCATCAATCGGAATTAGGGAGCCGAAATGCCAGCAGGACGAGCCGCGCCATTTGATGAAATGTTTGACCCCGCTGGCGGCGTGCGGCCCGCCTATGAAGGCTTTTGCGATTGGTACGATAAGCAGGACCGGGCGTGGCTCAATCGCCAGAATGTTGAAGCGGAGCAGTTTTTTCGCAAAACCGGCATCACGTTCAATGTCTACGGGGATAACGCCGGTGAAGAACGGCTGATTCCGTTTGACATGATCCCGCGGATTATTACCGCGTCGGAATGGCGTAAACTTACGCGCGGGATCGAACAGCGCGTGCGGGCGCTGAACGCGTTGCTGCACGATCTGTATCACCGGCAGGAAATAGTCCGTTCGGGCCGCCTTCCGCGCCGGCTGCTTGAAAACAATGTCGCGTTCCTGTCACAAATGGTTGGTTTCACCCCGCCGGGTGGCATCTACACCCATATCGTCGGCATCGATCTGGTCCGCACCGGGCCCGAAGAATTCATGGTGCTGGAAGATAATGCCCGCACGCCCAGCGGCGTATCCTATATGCTGGAAAACCGCGAAACGATGATGGCGATGTTCCCTGAGCTGTTCACCCGGGTGCCGGTGCGAACGGTGCAGGACTATCCCCGCCGCCTCGCGCGCAGCCTTGATGCCTGCGCCCCGCCCTTTGCGGCTGACCGTCCGGTTACCGCAGTGCTCACCCCCGGCATCCACAATTCGGCCTATTTCGAACATGCCTTCCTCGCCGATCAGATGGGGGCCGAACTGGTTGAGGGGAGCGACCTGCGCGTGGTTGATGGCCGCATCGCCATGCGCACCACCTGCGGTTATCATCCGATTGATGTGCTCTATCGCAGGGTGGATGACGATTTTCTCGATCCGCTGTCGTTCAATCCCACCAGCGCGCTGGGCGTCTCGGGGAT
>JANNZB010000173.1:0-3682 GCA_031410395.1 Novosphingobium sp. | reverse complement strand
GCTTCGAGCAATTCGCGGACATAGGCATCGCCCGACGCTTGCGAGCCGCAAAGCGCACGCGCATAACGCCTTAAGAAAGGGAGGATATCCGCCAGTTGCAGCCCTGAAACCATGTCGTTTGCCGATCTTTTCCAGACCATTACAGCTGGACCCAATATTTGCAATATTGGCTATTTGGGTACGGGCCAAATGTCAACGCTTGGCGATCATCGCCATGCCGGCCTCGGCCAAAGCTTTCGGATCACAGGGCTTGGCAATCACTTTGCCCAGCCGCGCAAGATGCGCCGGGATCCTCTGTGGGGAACCGGTCGAAAAAATGATCTGCGGGGTAGGATTGAACAGGTGCGAGGCGATTTCCGCCAAGCCCCAGCCATCATCGCTATCGGACAGCGCACAGTCCAGCACCAATAAATCCGGAGATTGTTCTGCCATCGCTGCCACGGCTTCATCAGCGCGCGCACAGGTCCGGACGTTTTCGGCTCCGGCATCCATGAATGCCTCGGCCAGGCTGATCGCCAGCACGGTATCGTCTTCGACCAGCAGCACAGTGCCAAGTCCACTTTCGGTTTTGGCCATAGAAATTCGTCCTGCACAGTCCACACTTCAACAGCCGCCGCAGCGCCTTCGGTTTGGGCGAACGCAGCGACCAGCTTCGCGGGTGCTTGTGGCGCATCACCGAACAAAAGTCGAATGCCCTCCTCGCGAAACCAGCCCGGCAGCGCTTGATTGAAGAAAAAAAACTTCACCAACCGGGAACGATCGCCGTCTGCCTTGTGTTTATGAGGTAAAAGCTGGGTAGGAGAACGTTAATGACCGGTGTCGCAATCGCTGAACTTCCGCAGACCAATTCGGAAATCACCCGGATCGATGACAGTGTATTTCAGGCTGATCTCGCCCGGATAACCCCGCAATTGCGCGGTTTTGCACGTACGCTGTGCGGTTGCCGCGATCGGGCTGATGATCTCGCCCAGGAAACGCTGCTCAAGGCGTGGTCGGCGCGGCATTCGTTCCAGCCCGATACGAATTTCAAGGCTTGGACATTCACCATTCTGCGCAATTTGTTTTACAGCGAAGTGCGCCGTGCGCGCTTTACCGGTGAATATGACGAGGAAAAAGCCAACCTCACCTTGCGCGTTTCCGGCCGTCAGGAGGGCGTTCTCGAACTGACCGACGTTCTGCGCGCTATGCAGACTATTCCCGAGGCAAGCCGCGATGCGCTGATCCTCGCTACGGTGGGCGATCATTCCTATGATGAAATTGCGCAGATTTGCGGGATTGCCGTTGGCACCGTTAAAAGCCGCATCTGCCGCGCCCGCGCCCAATTGCTGAGCGTTCTTGATGCCGGCATCCTACCCGATTCACGTCACGATTTTGTTTTGGAAGGCGACGCAATTGATCTGCTGCTCGCCCATGTCACCACGATAGCCAACCGCTGCTCCAGCGCGCGCTTGGCTGCCTGAGGAGATGCGTAGTGTACGCCATGAATAACCCGACCGGGATACTACCGGGAATTTTGCCGGGAATCCTGATTGTCGAAGACGAATTTCTCGTCGCCCTCGATCTGGAAGAAATCGTATCCCAGGCTGGCTATCGCGTGGTCGGCATAATTTCTGACGTCAAAGGCGTTGAAGCCTTGTCGGAAGCGCCAGCCGCAGCATTTGTCGATTTGAATTTACGCGATGGCCCCACCGGCGGGATCATCGCAAAACATCTGGCGGAAAAATTTGGCACCCGGATCATTTTCGTAACCGCCAATCCCGGCAAAATCGGCGAACTTCCTGACACTGTGGTCGGGATGCTTCCCAAGCCGTTCTCTCCGAAGGCAATCAAGTCTTCGCTCGAGTTCGCTCTGGAACCAGATAGCCACACGGCGCCGTTTGAATTGAAGGTCCTGCCGCTCAATTCGCTGCTTCACTGATCTGCAAAAAAACTGAACGGCATTTCAGCCAGTTCATTTTTCGCCAAGTCAATAAAGCCCGCGCGACTTTCCCATCAGGCGCGTGAGTCCGAGCAAAGCATCGATATTGGGCGTTTCAATGCCAAAACGCGCGGCGATTTCGCGCGGAGCCGCAACGAGCGCATCAAGTTCAAATGCGCGGCCCGCCTCGACATCCTGCAGCATCGATGTTCTGACTGCCCCAAGCTTTCGCGTAACCGCATTTCGATCCGCGCCGCTTTGATCAATGCCGCACCCGATCTTTGCGCCAATCGCCTTTGCCTCATCCATAACCCGCAGAATAAACTGCTCGGCCAGCGGATCGCTGAGTATCTCGTCGAGCGTTGACAGCGTGAGTGCGGAAATCGGGTTCATGGTCATATTGCCCCACAGCTTGAACCAGATGGCGCTGCGAATATCGTCACTTGCCAGAAAGGGCAGCGCCGATGCCGCCAGCGCGGCGACGAGTGTTGCAACCCTGTCGCTTTTCCCGCCGCCCGGCTCGCCAAGGTAGATCCGATCTGAATATCTGAGTTGGACAACACCGGGTGCAGGGCAATCTGCCGCGGCATGGACAACGCTGCCTATAACCCTGTTGAAGGGGAAGGCTTTGGCAAGGCTCCCGTCCGGATCGACCGTTGTCAATTGCTCACCCTCGCCGAGAAACCACCAGGGGACACCGTTGAGCATGGGAATAATTATCGTTTCTGGTCCGATCATCGGCGCCAGCCGCGGCACGAGCGCAAGCAGCGCGGGCGCTTTCACCGTCAGCATGAGAACGTCCTGAGGCCCAAACGCTGCCGGATCATGCGCTGCCATGACGGCATGCGTGGTCCCGCTCTCTCCCTCGATCAGCGAAAGGCCGTTAGCGGCAATCGCCGCGAGCGTTTCTCCGCGCGCCAAAACCGAGACATCGTGACCGCCCCCGGCCAGCTTTGCCCCCACCCATCCGCCGATCGCGCCCGCCCCGATAATGCCGATCTTCAATGCCTATAGTCCCTTACATTGCCGACATAGGCGGTGTGAGTGTACCGATCCACGCCACCAGCCCGAGGATAATCAGCGCGGCTCCCGCCTCTCCAGCCAGACTGCGGCGCAGCGCGGCAACCGCGCCAGCACCATCGCCCTTCGCTATCGCAGTGGCAAGCGCAGGGGTGAGGTGAAAGCGGTTGGCGGCAGCAAGCGCCAGCATCGCCGCGAACAGAGCGAGTTTGGCGAGCAGCAATTGCCCGTAAAGCGTGAACGGCAGTTCCGCGATATGCCCCGGGCCGACCAGCATATAGCTGTTTACCAGCCCGCTGGTGACAATCAGCCCGACAACCACTGATCCGACGAGCGAAAAGCGTTCAAGCGCGCGGTGCGTCAGAAATAGATGGTCGTGCGTCATTGCCGCCACCGCGCGAAACAGCAGAAGGCCAAACGCAGTAATGCCGCCGATCCATGCGCCAGCCGCGAGCAGGTGGATGATATCAGCCCACAAATGGACGAGACCCGTCCGGCCTTCGCTGGCCGCGCCGTGTCCCGTCCATGCAAGCGAGGCAAGTGCGACCGCCCCCGCCAGTGTCATTGCCGCAAACATCACTCCGCCGCTCCGCGCGCGCCCCAGCCACGCGCAGCAAACCGCCACTACCAACGCGCACATCCGCACTTGCCACGCCGTGCCGATAGAGGTCTGGGAAATGACCATGTCGAGCGTTTCCCGGTCCACCTGCGATAAAGCCACTCCTGCCATCGAAGCCGTTATGG
>JANNZB010000172.1:0-3697 GCA_031410395.1 Novosphingobium sp. | reverse complement strand
TCAGCGCGGATCACGGTGGGTTCAAGGTGAAGCTGCTTGACCGCATCGGTCACCCAGCCATCGCCGAAGCTTTCCCATGCGAGAGCCGTCACGCCGCGCGCGCCGAGCATTGTCCACATCGCCATTTCGAACGCGCCGGTATCAGAACCGGGAACGATGCCTATGCGGTGGCTATCTGGAAGCTGGAGCACTTCGCGCATCAGATCGATGCAGTAAGCCAATCGCGTTTTGCCGATCTTGGCGCGGTGCGAGCGGCCAAGCGAATCTGTGGCAAGTTTTTCGGCGGACCAGCCCGGCGGCTTGGCGCAGGGACCGGAAGAGAAGAAAGGACGCGCAGGTTTAAGCGCAGGTAACAAAGCAGTCATTGTAGCCTCTCCTTACAGAGAGCTCGCGCGGCGTTGGGACCGCGTGGCCCGGCGCCGCTGATAGTGCTGCAGCGCAGCATGTCAAGCCGATAGGCAGACAACTTTTCGGGGGTAAACATGCATCCGAAACAGCTTAGATAAAAATGCTGCGCTTATGCTGCAAGCTGCTCCTCGCACAATCTACACAAGTCATCGCTGAACTGCGTCGCGGATAAAAAACCAAATAGCATAATTTTCAATGTTTTACTGCGCAGCATAAAAGTTGTGTTCGTTGAGGTTACTATGTAGTCTTCTGGAGGGTGGCCATGAGCTGCCCACTTGGGGAAATTGATTGGAGAGGGTTCATGCTTAACAAGGTCGCGGGTCTTGCCCGCGCAATTGCGATTCTTATCGCCATCGTCGCAGCATTCGTTCCAGCACTGCCTGCACAGGTGCCGCTGGTATTGCTGCTGCTCGGTATCGTCGCTGGATTCGGCTATGGCGACGGTGATTTCACTCGGGTTGTCGTGGTCGCTCTTGGTCTCGGCATTGCCGGTCCGGCGATGTTGGCTATCCCGCAAATCGGCGGTTATCTGGCCGCGATCTTTGGCGGCGTTGGGATCGCCGTTGCCGGCATTATTGCCACAAGGATAATCATCCGGCTTTACGAATTAGTAGTGGGCGATCTGAAAAACCTCGCCAACTAAACGGGCAAATTCGTCACGCTCAGGGCCTTGCGGACTGCCGTCTGCAAGGCCTTTTGCTAATTACTAGTCCGCCCGGTCCAATTGTCGCAGCACTTCGGCAATCGCAAGGGGATCAGTGGCGAACCGGATGTGGGTGCAACGCAGCGCCACCGCGTGATCGCGCTCACCCTTGCGCCCGCACGATGATCGCGGCGAGACCACTCCGTCACGCGGGCTCCACAGTGCAATTGTCGGCACTGGCGGCTTGACTGCAAAGTCGCAAGGGAACGGCGGTTCATCAACGCTGTGCCCGGTAACGAACTGATAGGCCCGCCAAGCGTTATTGGCACGACGATCACCCGAAAACGGGGTTCCCATGGTGATGACCCTAGATACGCAATCGGGCCGCAGCTTTGCCGCTTCCCGCGCAAACAGACCCCCAAGGCTCCAGCCCACCAGCGCTACCGGCGCTTCATGATCGCGCGCGACCTGCTCGATCCGGGCGAGCAGGGCAGCGAAATTTTGCTGGGTCGGCCCAAGATTGAAACCCAGTCCCCAATCAGCCACGCCATGCCCCGCTTCGCGCAAGGCACGTTCCAGATGGCGCATCCGCACAGGGTGCGAACCAAATCCGGGCAGCAGGATAACCGGTTGGGGGCGCCTGGCCGCTTCAATCGTCGGGGCGGGGCCGCGAAACTGCGCCACACTGCCAAGCTCTCCCCACATCAGCCGCGACGATGGGCCATGCACGCCCTGTGGCGGGTCCTGCCGTGCCAAGCCAGCTCGCCGCGCCAGTTCAGCGCGGAAAGCATCCCTGCGGGCAACGGCATCAGCGCGAAACGTCTCAAACCTGGTCATTCAGCCTATACTGCCACTTGCAAAAATAACGCCCGATGAACGATCCCGGACTCCGCGACGTGGGCTAGCCTGCTTCCTTACCGGTGCAGTCCCCTGTGCGGTGCGCGGTCATGGTCATCGATGAATTAACGCTCATCCCGCCAGGTCGTTGCATCTGGGTGTCGACATGCATCAGGTAACTGTCAGGGGTGTATTGCCCGGACATCTTGATCGTGCGCTTGACCCCGCCCGCATCGCAGGTCGCCGTGCCTTCAATATGACCGCCAGCCATTGCGAAATTGTTATAGGTGCAGCCATCCTGGTGCTGCATGAACGCCCCTTTGCGCGCTTTGTCCTGTTCGGGCGTGATGCAGGTCAGCGCGGTTTGCGCGGAGGCCATTGCCCCCTCAATCGCCGCCTTTGCCGCAGAAGGAACCGCCACATTATTGTTCATGACGTCCATCTTGAATGTGGTTTCCCACTGGCCGGCGCGCAATTCGACATTGTTCGCTGCGGCGACTTTATCGGTAATGGTCTGTTCAGAGCCGTTTTTGGCCTCAACCGAGCCCTTATTGCAAGCAGACAACGCCAGCAATGCGAGCGACGAAAATATCAATTTTCGACGAGACATAGGACTCTCCCGACACAATTGCGTGGCGCAGGGGCTATCAGCCTGCGAGCGCACTGCCAATTGAAGAAGTGAAGCGCCGCTATTTTGTCAGGTGCGCACTTTGCACTGTCAGCGCAAATAGCTCTGTAAGCGCCTGGGTTATGCTCTCATCAGTCGTCACCTTGTAGAAAAGCGCCGAACCATCGCTGCCGGTGGACGCGCAGCTCCGAAGCGCCGGTTCGATGTTGGGCAGGTAGGGCGCAACATTGCTTTGCGACCAGCTGTCGCCGGTCAAAGATTCGGGCAAATACTCAGTGTAGAGAATGGCAATGCGGATGCCGCGAGCCTTGATTGTATTGCACTGCGCCAAGTGCGACGCCCGCAATTCGCGGTTATTTCGCGTTCCGGACAGTGCCTCATCGCTCATACCGTCGGTGACGATGAACATCACCTGCTGCGGCGTCGTGGCCGTCGATCCGTCGCCCGGTGTTGGCATAGCCGTGTTCATCGCGGTGAACATCGTGGCGAACTCGGTTGACTGGTCGTTGTTGCAGACCGACGCTGTCGGGCAGTTGTTCTGGAAATAATTGGTCTGAAGGCCGGCCAGATTGGGAATTGATGCGGCTGTAAGGCTGGCCACATCGGTCATGCTGGCTGTCAGTTTGACCGGAGCGCCATAGCCGTAGCCATAGACCTGCAGCTTGTAACCGACATGGTTGTTGGTCGCCATGGTCTGCGCGAATGGAATAAGGTCTTGCGCCGCCGTCTGTTCTGAATCGAGCCGCAGTTCGATGTTTGATCCTCCATAAAGTGATCCGTAATTGCGCGTCAGCCATAAGCCATCGGCATATTGCCCGGTAGTAGTGGTCCCCACCTGGGTTTCGGTCCCGCTGGCGTTCTTCGCATAAATCTTGCTGTTCGCTACACGGGTGACCGCCCATGCGACGCCCGATGTATCAAGGTAGATGTCCTTTCCGCTCGAATCGCGAACATAAATGTTGTCTGAGTGCGGGTTCTGGTTGTGGCACGCATAGGCACAGCCGCCGGTGAGATAACTGGTCGAACTTGCGGCGCGGATCTTGTTCAGCCCGTCGCTGGTTGAGGGCAGCAGCATCGATGGTGAGGTATCAAGCACCAGATAGAAGTTGATGTAGGGTGCCTTTGTAGCATCGGACTGTGACGAGCCATTAATCGTCAGTTTGGGCGAGCCGAGGATTGCG